>JAEZJL010000255.1 GCA_023415815.1 Bacillota bacterium
CCCCCGCAGACTTCAAAGTCCCGGAGGGCATAGACCTGAGCCGTGCCGAAGTGCTGATGCATAATTACGGGGCCGCAGCCCGTTTAAGTCATATTATTGTCCTGCGGCCATATGAAGTCCTGCTCTACAGATGCCCCTAGCCGGCGTTCTTATTATATAAGCCGTAATATATGCTTTTAAGGCCCATAAGCTCGCTGTGACTGCCTTTCTCGGCAACCTCGCCGTTCTCAATTACATAAATTACGTCTGCATCCTCGACGGTTGACAGCCTGTGAGCAATGACGATTGCGGTCCTGCTTTTCAGAAAACCGCCGATTTCTTTTTTAATGTTTAATTCAGAGATGTTGTCCAGCGCAGAGGTCGCTTCATCCAGTATAATGATTTTAGAGTTCTTCAGTATGGCCCTTGCAATGGCAACTCTCTGTTTTTGCCCGCCTGAAAGCTTAATGCCGCGCTCTCCGACGACCGTATCCAATTTATCAGGCAAAACCCGATTTCCATTTTTTTGCACAATTTTATATAATATCAATATTCTGCGTGACTCCTTCGCTGCACCCGCTTGACAGAAATGCACGCTTGTGCTATCGTTCAGGGCGTAAAGCATACCCAGTACAGGGTGAATCGCTTGAACGCTGTTTAAGAGAACCCCGGTTGGGCCTCACCCGGAAACAATTGGCCGGAAAAGCAGATGTTTTCCGGCAGGCAGCTAATGCCACTGAGGCAGGCTGTATAAACTCCAATCCAACTGGCCTGAGTCTCTCCGGACTTTTTGATTTTATGATAGAAGAAGATATCTATCCCTTTGAGGAGCGTGAAAGAAAATGAACAGAATACTGCTTGTGGAGGATGATTTGAGCCTGATCGACGGGCTTGAGTTCTCTCTTCAAAAGAACGGCTTTCAGGTCGAGGTCGCCAGGACGGTAAGGGATGCCCTTACCGTTATACAGGTGCAAAAGTATGATCTGCTGCTCCTCGATCTGACCCTGCCCGACGGAAGCGGCTTTGAAATATGCAAAAGGGTTCGCCGGACCTCCGACGTGCCCATCATTTTTTTGACTGCCTCGGACGAAGAAGTGAATATCGTCATGGGCCTCGACCTGGGAGGGGACGATTATATCACCAAGCCTTTCAAGCTCAACGAGCTGCTTTCGAGAATCAATGCCCTGCTGCGGCGCGCCGGCTTGTCCGCAGCCGCTCCGCTTGAGCTTAAATCAAACGGCCTTGTTGTCAGTCTGCCGGAAGGCCGCGTGTTTAAGGGAGCCGCCGAAATCGAACTGACCGCTGCCGAGTACCGGCTGCTGTGCCTGCTGATGCAAAACCCCAATATGGTACTGACAAGGGAGGTCATTTTTGACAGGCTGTGGGACAGCAGTGGCAGCTTTATAGACGACAACACCCTTTCGGTATATGTGAGAAGATTGCGGAGCAAAATAGAGGACGACCCGGAAAACCCGCAGTTTTTGCTGACCCTTCGCAGGCTGGGATACAAATGGAACGTTATAAAGTGAGGACCTGCATATGAATATTTTTATAGACAGAGGCTACAGAGCGCGATTTACTGTGATTGCGGCGCTCCTTCTGCTGTTCGTTATATCGGGACAGCTATTTGCAAAATACGCGGCGGATGAATATAAGCAAAGCATGATAATGCACGATTACGGCGCCGCCGGATATTTAACGCGCGCTGCTCCCGACAGGGCCGGCATCGTGCGTGCCTTCACCTCTGAAAAAACCGGGGATGACACGGCGGCCGGCCGGGAGCTCCTGCAGGCCTCGGGCTATACCGCTTACGTCCGGAGCAGCCTTCTGCCTGAAGCAGAGTATTTCTACCGGAAAATCGCGCTCATTTCCCTTGCCATGTCCATCCTGTTTTCCGCCGCGGTTCTTGCTGCACTGCTGTATTTTACACTCCGGCAAAATAAAAAGATAGAGGATGCCAATGAGGATATCCTGAGCTTTATGAGCGGCAGCACCGGAGTCCGCCTGGACGACCGGGGTGAAGGCGGCTTATCAAGGCTGTTCACCTCTGTGAATGCGATGGCAACCGCCCAGGCCTCCCATATAGAAAAAGAAAAACGGAACAGGGAGTTTTTAAAGGAGACCGTTTCGGATATATCCCACCAATTGAAGACTCCTCTCGCAGCCCTGAAAATGTACAACGAGATCATGCAGGATGAAAAAACCGAAAACAAAGTGGTGGATGGCTTTATAACAAAAAGCGGACGGGAGCTTGCCCGGATGGAGACATTGATCCTGAGCCTGCTTAAGCTCGCAAGGCTGGATGCCGGCTCCATAGAGCTGGAGAGAAAAACGCAGAATGTTAAAAAGTTCCTGGAAGAAGCGGTAAAAGGCTTCCGTACCCGCGCAGAGCTGGAGGGCAAGACAATATCGCTGTCCTGCGGCGTGGACATAGCTTTCAGCTTTGACGAAGAATGGCTGCTGGAAGCGGTGGGAAATATCATTAAAAACGCGATAGACCACACAAGCTCAGGAGATAAAATTGAAATAGAATGTGATGAAACGCCTCTTTTAGCCACAATCACCATAACGGACACCGGTTCAGGCATCCGTGCCGAGGACATCCATCACATTTTCAAGCGGTTTTACAGGAGCAAATCCTCGAAGGGTCATCAGGGAATCGGCATAGGACTTGCCCTGTCGAAAGCTATCGTCGAGAAGCATGGGGGGGCTGTCACGGTTGAAAGCGAATTCGGGAAAGGAGCCTCGTTCCGTCTGGTTTTCCCCAAGCTTACAAATCTGTAAGCTCCGATTCACCGAAAAGTAAGCTCTCAATAGTAT
>JAEZJL010000311.1 GCA_023415815.1 Bacillota bacterium
CGGTGAAGCCGGGCGGACCGGGAAAATCCACCTCCGATATTCGGGGTGCGGCCGACGGCGGAGCTTATGCTCCGGCGGCGCAGGCTGAATTGATCCTGAGAAGCGTGAGCGCCCCGGAGGCTGGAGAAGATGCCGCGAGCAGGAGCGTGAGCCCGGTGGGAAGCACGAAGGCCGAGGAGAGCGGGACAAGGGTAAGGGTGATCAACGAAAGCGTTGAGGCTGCGGTTATTCCCGATAAAAAGGGCGTGGGAGAGGGCTCTCCCGATATCGCCCGGCTCGCGGAGCAGGTGTACAGGAGGCTTGAATACAGACTGATGATTGAAAGACAGCGAAGAGGGCTGTTTCGGTAGGAGGCGTCGGCGATGGGACTGGAGAAAGCGGTTATTAAATACGGGAAGAATATGTCGGAGGAGCTCAAGGTGCTTTTCAATCCGAGCGAATATGTGATTTCCACGGTGAATTCCTATAAATCACAGACAGCGCCCGGTACGGACAATATGATGATACAGTTCATAAACGGCGGCGCAAGCACCCTTGGCATGACGCTCTATTTTGATACCTATACCCAGAGTCCGTTCAAAAATATCCAGGCGGACCCGCTTCAGACAGTAAAAAGCGTTATTACGGGTGATAAAGAGGATGTAAGGAATTATACGAAAAAGATCACCGGCCTTATGAAAATAGACGCCGAAAGCCACCGCCCGCCGAATGTGGTTTTTGCCTGGGGCTCCCTGAGCTTCACCGCCGTGATCCAGTCCGTCCAGGAGACCTACACCATGTTTCTGCCCAGCGGCAAGCCCGTCAGGGCGAAGCTTGCGGTGAGCTTTATGGAGGCCGGGGATACCGCGAAAAACGCCCGGAAGAACATCCTTCATTCCCCGGACAGGACAAAGCAGCGCCCGATCAAGGGTGTGGACCAGCTCTGGAATATGGCGGGCGAGGAATACGACGATCCGGCCATGTGGAGGGTGATCGCAAGGGAAAACGGAATACTGAATCCCCGAAGGATCGCACACGGGATGGTGCTCAAGCTGCCCTCAATAACATGAGGCGGGAGGGATAACCGATGGCCGGACAGGATCTGATGACAAATGAAAAATACACTTTTGATAAGCTGTCGGCAAAATACAACGATTTCAAGGTGCCAACATATAAAATCAGCATTGATTCAAAAGATTTGCTGTCGGAGGGATATCTTATCCTCAGGGAGCTCACGATCGACCTCACCTGCGGGAACGAGGCAGGCGGCTGCATATTTGAGATCCTTGGAGCCTATGACCCCATAAAGAGGAGCTTTCTCCCGGATATAAAGGATAAGTACTTCCAGCTGGGCAAGAAGGTAAGCGTTGATATCGGGTATATAAAAACTGTGAATGTATTTAAAGGCTACATTTCGGCGGTGGTCTTCCGTGTAGGGCAGGACATTCCCTCCGTGAAGGTCGAATGCACCGACGTAAAGGGCGTGATGATGAACTGCCGCACGACCGAGCAGCGTACGGAAACGGCCCTTGGAGACGTGGTTTCAAATATATTGAAGAACCAGACCTATAAGAACTTTTACGACGGAGTAAAGGTGGATTCGGTTGAAACGCCCGAAAGAAAGACGGAAATCGCCGGAGAAAGCGATTTTGATTTTCTTGTGAGGCTTGCGGACAGGATAAATTACGAATTCTTCGTCTGCCAGGGAAAGGTCTATTTCCGCAGGCCCATGCCGCTGAAAACCCCCCTGCTGGAGCTTGAGTGGGGATACAACGTCTTCAGCTTTGAAAGAAGGGATTCGCTTGAGGGGCAGGTGTTGGAGCTTGAGGTGAGAAGCAGCGATGCCGGCAAAGGAAAGCTGATCTCCGGCATTGCGAAGTCGGACATGCAGATAGGCAGCGGAGCTTCCGCAAAAAAAGCCCTGCAGAAGCTTAAAAAGGTTGTGATCGATTCTTCGGTAGGCTCCGAGCAGGAGGCCAGGTCAAGGGCGGAGGAGCTCCTGAAAAGACTGAATCACAGCTATACCGCGGCAAGGATAGAATGCGTTGGGATCCCCGAGATCGTGCCGGGCAGGTTCATTAAGGTAAAAAAGCTCGGAGACGGGCTGGATGGAAATTACTATATATTAAGGGTCAATCACACCATTGGCGAGGATTTTTATTCAACAAGGATTGAAGCGAGGTTTGAGGACTGATGGGGATTTATGATTTGCTGGACGACGCGCTTGTCCGGAAGGACTCCAGGAACGAAGCCGGAGAGCCCGTGATATACGGCGTCATGGTCGGAGTTGTGGTCGAAAACAACAATAAGGATCTGCCGGGCATGGTGAAGGTAGAGCTGCTGGTCAGGGAGGCCAAAAGGAACATATCGGACTGGATGAGAGTGGCCGCCATGTACGGCGGCAGCCAGTGGGGAATATACACCCTGCCGGAGGTAGGGGATGAGGTGCTGGTTATTTTCGATCAGGGAAACATCAGCAGACCTTACGTGATCGGCAGTATTTTCAAGGCAGAGGACAAATTCCATAAAAAAGCCTTCAATGAAGACAACAACATAAAAAGGATCAGGACCCGCGGAGGGCACGAGGTAACCTTTTATGAGGAGGAGGACAAGCAGTACATCGACGTTAAAACGCCCAAGGGGCTGAATATACGTCTGGATGACCAGAAAAACCTCCTTCAGGTAACGGACAAGGACAAAAAGAACTCCGTCGTGATAGATGCCGGAAACGGAAAGGTGAGCATCAGCGGGGAGAAAAAGCTGACGCTCGCGAGCGATTCCTCCAAAATCAGCATTGAAGGCGATTCCAACAATATATCCGTAAAGAGCGGAAACATCAAAATAGAAAGCGCCGGCTCGATGAAGGTCAAAGCCCAGTCGCTGAACCTGGAAGCGGGAATGGTCAGTATCAAAGCATCCGGGGCGTTGAACCTGAATTGCGACGGACCGGCGAACCTCAAGGGCTCGGTGGTCAAGATAAATTAAAGCCGGGCGGCGTCCGGCGCAGGGAGGGGGCATCAGCCATGGCTGACGCAAGCGGTTTTCTGGGCAGGGGATGGAAATTTCCGCCGGAAATAGACGAGGGCACAGGGAGGTTCAAAACCTCCGGATATGAGGAGGATATACGCGAGGCCGTATATATCATTCTCATGACCAGGCGCCACGAAAGGGTCATGCTGCCTGAATTCGGCTCAAATATACATGAATACGTTTTTTCAAGAAAGGATTTCACAACGCTCAACCTCATGAAGCAGGAGGTTCTGGACGCTCTCATACAGTGGGAGCCGAGGATCGCGGACATCGATGTACGGATTGAGGAGGACGCTCGGGAAACAAACAGGCTCGACATATGCGTAGGATATACGGTAAGGGCTACAAACAACCCGTTTAATCTTGTATATCCGTTTTATATAAATGAAGGAATCGGGGAGTAACAGGGGTGAAAAGCTTTGAACGTTCCAGATATCATGCGGGAAAGCAAGAGGGACATTCTTGACAGGATTGCCGCGCTGGCCCACAGCTATGTGCCCGAGTGGCGCTTCACCGAGGAAAATCCGGATCCCGGCTCGGTTGTCGCCCTGCTTTTTGCGGAAATGCTCGAGGGCACGGTAAAGAGGTACAACAGGATGCTGTACAAGCATCATATCGCTTTTCTCAATAATCTCGACATCAGCGTCATGCCCTCCGTCCCGGCAAGAGGCGTGGTATGCTTTGAGCAGTCCGCGGATTTTATCACGGGAGTGCATGTCCCCGCCGGGACCAGGCTGATCGGCGGCTCGGAAATTTCCGGCGG
This sequence comes from Bacillota bacterium, assembly GCA_023415815.1. Taxonomy (GTDB): domain Bacteria; phylum Bacillota; class Clostridia; order Acetivibrionales; family DTU013; genus JAEZJL01. The sequence continues at coordinate 3,773 of JAEZJL010000311.1, forward strand.
GAACCTTGTTTTTGAAACGCAGCGCAGCCTGTTCATCACGCCGGCGGGTATTGCCAGCATTATTTTCGATTGCCCTGCCGACGACAAGATAGCCCTCCTGTTCGATGGCGAGGACGATCTGAGGGAAAAAAGGCTCAGCCTTTTCAATGGGAACGCGGGAGAGAATATTCAGAAGCATTTTCTTGCCATGTGCCATCGGAATGTGCTGAATATCGGCGCAAATACCATGATAAGGCTTTCGCTGGAGTCCGGCGGCGGCAATACGGACGACCTGCTCCGGCGCATATCCGACCGCAATAACGTCAGATGGCTTTATTACGGCTCCGGAGAGTGGAAGCAGTTTGAAAGCGTGGAGGCCAAGGACGGTTTTCTGGTGCTCGGAGGCGAAGGGGTGACAATCGCAAGGGAGGAATACGGGGGGACGGAGAGCTGCTGGATAGGCTGCGAGTCCCTGAATCTGAAGGAGCTTGGACCTGTGGGCTTCAAAAGCCTGAGGGTAAAGACTGAAAGACGGAATATTCTCCCTGAAACCGTATATGTCGACGATATTGAGCAGGACGTAAACAGGTTTTTCCCCTTCGGCGAGGAGCTCTCTCTTTACAGGGAATGCTACATCGCGTGCGGCGAGGCGCTTTCCAAAGCAAATTCGAAAGTCGCGCTGAGCTTCGAGCTCTCCTACTCCGAGCTGGAAAAGGAGCAGGTCATGCTGCCCATGCCGTTCGAGTGGAAAATCATAATAAAAAAGCCGCAGGAAGCTCATATCCCGGAGAAGCTTCCGGTGGTATGCGACAGGGTCATCTGGGAATACTGGAACGGCCTGGGGTGGGCGAGGCTGAATGTGGAAGGGGACGCCGAAACGGTGTTTGATAACGCAAGGAGCGGAAAAATCTCGCTTTCGTTCGACTGCCCGGAAAACATGCAGCCGATACTTGTGAACGCTTATGAGAATTATTGGATAAAAATGAGGCTGGTTGCCTCAAGGAACATTTTTTCGCCGAACTGCCACCACTATGTTCCTGAAATAAAAAAATTAAAGCTGGAATATTCCTACAAGGACAGGGGCCTTTCCCCGGAAAGGGTCGTTTCCTTGAATAATACCGTTCAGGAGGACATTACCGGCGCCGCGGAAAACGGAGGCGGAGCGGTGCTCTTCAAGGCGGACGGCGGGAGGAACGGCCGCCTGTACATAGGCTTCGACCGGCACCCTGAGGGCTCTCCGGTGAGCATCTATTTCAATATGGAAGGCAAGAAAAGCGGCATGCCGGCGCTGGAGTGGGAGTACTATTCCGCGGGGGGCAGATGGAAGGAGTTCAGGCTGTCGGATAAAACGGGCAATTTTGCCGACCCCGGCATCGTGACCCTTATAATACCCGACGACCTTGCGGCGGCCGAGCTGTACGGAAGAAACCGCTACTGGCTACGCATCGCAGACGTGGGGGACGGATACCGGGGTCGGGATCGGTTCCCGACAGTACAGGGCATATATATGAATTCCGTCGAGGTCCTCAACGAGGAAACGGCGGAAGAGGAAGTCTTTTTTGTGGAGGAAAGAAAAGCGGGGCTTTTGATACGCCTGTCAAAGGAAAATATTCTCGGCCTCAGGGTCATGGTGAACGAACAGGGGATATCCCTGAATACCTCATCGGAGGAATACGCCCGGGCGGTGCGGGAAAACCGGGCCGAAGTCCGCAGGGACACGCAGGGGAATATTACGGGGATATGGCTGCTGTGGCGGGAGGTCGACAATTTCATAGATTCGGGACCGGACGACAGACATTATATAGTAAACAGGATTTCGGGAGAGCTCACCTTCGGCGACGGCAAAAAGGGGAGGATCCCGCCCAAACGCTCCGACGAAGCGATACGGGTACTGTACAGCACGGGCGGAGGAAAAGCGGGAAACGTAAAAGCCGGAGGCATAAACCGCCCGGCCGACGCCGTGAGGTATGTCGGCAGGGTGTATAATCCCACGCCGGCCCACGGCGGGACCGATTGCGAGGATGTGGAGACGGCGGTCCGCCGGGGCACGAATATGCTCAGACACAATAACCGGGCGGTGACCGAGGAGGATTTTGAGGAGCTAGCCATGGAGGCGTCGAGAGGCATCGCAAGGGTCAAATGCGTTTCCAATATCGGCGGAGATGGCGGCTTTGCGCCCGGAAGGGTTACGGTGGCCGTACTGCTGGACGAGTACGGCAAGGGAAGGGACATGTTTCTTGCGCAGAGGGACAATATTTCGGATTATTTGTGCCGGAGGGCGGGCTGCGCCGCCGGCGGCATAGCCGTGATAGAGCCTGTCTTTTTAAGACTGTCCGTCAAGCTGTGGTTCAAGGTCAAAGAAGCGGAGAACATTTATGAGGTGCAGCGTTCGTTCAGGGAGAAAATAAACGGCTTCATTGATCCGCTGAAGGGCAATTTCAGCCATTGCGGCTGGGATATAGGCGAGCTTCCGAATAAGGCGAGGCTGTATTCCTTTATAAGGTCGCTGGACATCGACGGAAGCGTGGAAAGGCTGATAGTGACCGTATCCGGCGAGGAGGATGTTCGGCAGCCTGAGACGGATCTGGACGATTTGAAGTCAAATCCGTTTTACCTTGGGATCAATGGAGACCATGACATAGTAATCACCCTCGTATAGGGCGAAAACCGCGGGAGGTTTAAAATGCTTCCATTACCATTGCTTGACGATGAGAGCTTCGAAGAAATATTCAATGACGCGAGAAGGCAGATTCCCGGCTTGACGGAGGAATGGACCGATTTCAACCAGCATGACCCGGGGATAACAATACTGCAGCTTTTTGCGTGGCTCAAGGAAATGCAGCAGTTTAACATCGACGGCATCGGCGACGTCCACAGGCTGAAATATCTCAAGCTGCTGGGCCATATACCGCGAAAGGCGGCGGGGGCGCGGTTGGACGCCGCCCTTCGGGGGATTGCCGAAGATGTTGTCATACCAAAAGGGACAAGGCTTGACGCCCGGGGCGTGACTTTCGAAACGGAGAGGCGCGCCTTCCTGCCGGACAACGGCATAGAGCGCCTGCAATCCGTGCAGGGCGGGCAATGGACGGATATCACGCACCTGCTGGCCGACAGCTTGCCGGAGTATGTCTTCGGCGACAGCCCCGCCGCCGGGAACGAGCTGCTGCTTGGCTTCAGAAAGCCGCTTCCGCCCGAAACGGAGCTGTATTTGCACATATGCGTGCATGGGAAAAAAGAGGCGTTAAGAAACGAGATAAGCCCCGACGGGATGTACCCGCTGGCCGAGCTCGGGTGGCAGTACCGGTCGGCCGGCCGGTGGCTGGACATGGACGTGCTGGAGGACGAGACCTTCGGCTTTTTAAGGGACGGCTTCATCAGGCTTTCCATACCGTCCGGGATGGAACGTTCGGTTCAGGGCGGGCATCCCGAACCGCTTTGCTGGATAAAGTGCCGCCTGGTACGCTGCGGCTATGATATTTCTCCCAGGGTAGGGGATATATCCATACATACCGTCAGGGCAGTCCAGCAGTATACGAGCAGCGAGGTCCTTTATTTCGACGGGACAGGTGAGGACAGGCAGAGCCTCTTCATGGACTCCTTTTTAGCTCTGACGGGCAGCCATGAGGTGCAGGTCCTCAGGGAGGACGGCTTATGGGAAGGCTGGAGCAGCTTCACCGTTGAAAACGGAGTAAGCCGCTGGCAGAGGAAATTGACGCTGCTGCCCTGCGGGGATAGGATGCCGCCAAGGGCGGCGCGGAATATAAGGGTGATCTGCGCCGACAAAAAAATGGGCGGCAAGGCGGTCGTTGCCGGCAGCACCGGCTATCCGGGGCAAAGCTTCGACACCGGTCTCGAAAACATCCTGGAGGACAGCTTTGAGCTGCAGGTGGGCACTGCATACAAAGGAAGAATGCTGTGGAGGGACTGGCGCAGGACGGACGACCTTCTGACGGAGGGGGCGGAAAGCTTTTGCTATACGCTTGACGCCCGCAGCGGAGCGATCGCATTCGGAGACGGTGAAAACGGGGCGATCCCCTGCAAGGGGACCGACAATATAAGGATAATTTCCTGCGCGCAGACGGGCGGACTGAAGGGAAATATCAAGGATGGGGGAATAAGCGGAATAACGGCGGACGGCCGTGAGCTCGCTGAGGTGCTTGCCGGGATAACCGCCGCAAATAAAAAAGCCGCGGAGGGCGGCAGGGACGCCGAAACCATAGAAGACGCCCTGCTCCGCTTCAGGGAGGATTTCGGCAGGCCGGCCAGAGCCGTTACCGGAGAAGATTTTGAGGATATCGTCAGGGGGACGCCGGGGCTCATCATATGCAAGGCAAGGTCGATACCCGGCTGCCGGCCGGAAGGCAGGGGCCTAGTGCGCGACCCTGCCGCAAACTGCGTCACGGTGGCCGTAAAAGCCTTTTCGGATCAAACCGACAGGCCGGGCCTCAGCGAGGCATACCGCCGGAACATCGAAAAACGGCTGGACGGGTACAGGCTTGTGACAACCGAGACGCATATCGTGCCGCCAAGATATATCGGAATTTATGTTTCCTGCGTGATCGAAGCCAAGCCTTATTTCAAGGATATCAAGGCGCAGCTGCGGGACTTTTTCAGGCGGGAGCTGGACGGAGTCCAGGGGAAGCGGGACTTCGGACAGAGCGTGGAATACGGGGACATATACGGTAAAATAGAGTCTCTCGATTGCGTGAAGCGGGTGATATCCATAGCCCTTGAGCCTCGCGGCGGGGGGGCGGTCAAGAAGCACGGGGGCGACATCCTGGTCCCCCCGGACGGACTCACTTATATGGAAGCGT
>JAEZJL010000319.1 GCA_023415815.1 Bacillota bacterium
GGCTTGTGCCGCTTGACCTGAAGGGCTATAAAATTGTCATCGCAAACACCAATAAAAAAAGAGGCCTTGGCGAATCAAAGTACAACGAAAGGCGAAGCCAGTGCGAGAAGGCCTTAGAGCTCCTGAAAAAAGTAATTCCGGGCGCAGCCTGCCTTGGGGACATCTCGTATGCGGATTTTCTGAAGTTCGGCCATGCCATTGAGGATGAGACAATAAGGAAAAGGGCCGAGCATATCATAACCGAGGACGACAGGGTGCTGAGGTCCGTCGAAGCCCTGCTGGCCAACGATATCGCGCTTTTCGGAAAGTACATGGTACAGTCGCATGATTCGCTCAGGGACCTGTACGAGGTTACGGGCTTCGAGCTTGACGTCATGGTGGAAGAAGCTCTGAAGATCGAAGGCGTCGCAGGCTCCAGGATGACCGGAGCAGGCTTCGGCGGTTGCACGGTAAGCATTGTAAGGGAGGACGCCGTCGGGAGCTTCATAGAAAATGTCGGGGAAAGATACGCCGAAAGGACCGGCTTGAAAGCCGCTTTTTACGTTTCGGACATCGGAGACGGCGGCAGGGAAATCAAAATATAGGAGGATACGGCCTTTCAATTTATAGTCCGTTATGGTAGAATTGTCGCAAATAACGGTCATTGTACATGGAGGTTCGCTTAGATGCTGCTGGCAGACGATTGGAAGGACTATGAGCTTATTGATACCGGAGGCGGGGAGAAGCTGGAGCGGTGGGGCAGATATACCCTCGTGCGTCCCGATCCCCAGGCGATCTGGCCGGTCTCCGGCAATGCAAAGGCCTGGTCCTCAGCCGATGCGCATTACCACAGGAGCAGCACCGGCGGTGGAAAATGGGAATATAAGCACAGTCTTCCGGAGCACTGGACAGTGAACTACGGCAGGCTGTCTTTTTATGTCGAGCCCACGGGCTTCAAGCACACCGGCCTGTTTCCGGAGCAGGCGGTCAACTGGAAATGGATGATTGATAAAATCGGAAACGCCGGCCGGAAAATAAATGTTCTCAACCTTTTCGCCTATACGGGCGGCGCAACCGTCGCGGCGGCCTACGCAGGCGCCGAAGTGTGCCATGTGGACGCCTCCAAGGGAATGGTCACCCGCGCAAAGGAAAATCTGATTCTATCAGGGCTTGGCAGCAAGCCCGTCAGATTCATGGTCGACGATGTAGTCAAATTCGTAAGCCGGGAAAAGAGACGCGAAAAATATTACGATGCCGTCATCATGGACCCGCCCTCCTATGGCAGGGGCCCGAACGGCGAGATGTGGAAGCTGGAGGATGAGCTGTTCGGGCTCGTCACGCTCTGCATGGAGGTTTTGACCCGGGAGCCGCTGTTTTTCCTCATCAATTCCTATACGACGGGCCTTTCGCCGACGGTTCTGAAAAATATGCTGCTGCTCTCTGTGGGGAAAAAATTCGGAGGCGGCGTTATATCCGACGAGGTCGGGCTTCCCGCAACCTCGACAGGGATCGTCCTGCCCTGCGGCGCAACCGGGAGATGGAGTGCGGAGGAGAGTTGAGAACCGGGAGCTTTAAGCGTCAGGCTAAGCCGCCGCAGGGGCTCTGCTCCAGGCGGGTATTTGTTTATTATATTGGCGGATACACCTTCGACGCGCATTGCAGGAGATTACTATGCCGGAGATAAAAATTCTTTTTGAGGACAATCATCTGCTGGTGGCGGTCAAGCCGCCCAATATCCTCTCGCAGGGCGACAGCACAGGCGACGAGGATATGCTGAGCATACTCAAAAGAGATATCAAAATCAGGTATGACAAGCCCGGAAACGTATACCTCGGCCTTGTCCACAGGCTGGATCGGCCGGTCGGGGGCGTCATGGTCTTCGCAAAGACTTCAAAAGCGGCGTCCAGGCTTTCGGACAGCATACGAAAGGGAGATTTTGAAAAAACCTACCTTGCGGTCGTGCACGGAGCACCCGAAAAACGGGAAGCAACGCTGATACACTATCTCCTGAAGGACGAAGCCGCAAATGTCGTAACCGTTGTTCCCGAGAGCTCGGGAGAGGGGAAAAAGGCCGTACTCGACTATAGCGTAAAGGCATCCTGCGGAGGCCTGAGCCTTGTGGAAATCGAGCTTCATACCGGCCGCTCGCATCAGATTCGAGTCCAGCTTGCGGCTGCCGGCTGCCCTCTTTACGGCGACCGTAAATACGGCGCGGCAGTAAACAAGGACGACGGGCAGCTTGCGCTGTGGTCTGCAAAGCTCGGGCTTGAGCATCCTACTCTCAGGCAGCCCATGCGCTTCGAAGCAAATCCGCCTGCCGGATATCCATGGGATATGTTCCGGGAGGCCCTGCCGGAAGTCTGACCCGGACCGGAGCATGCTTATTGCGAAGCGGTGCAAAAAAGTGTAGTATTGTTATATAATTGTTTTATTCTGAGAACATAAGACGGATTCTAAAGCCGTCATTGGGTATTATATGGGCTTGGGTTCATTTGTGAGGAGTACATACTACAGCGAGACGCCCCTGAACGCCGCTGACTACGTCAGAAGCCGCAACTTTTCAATATTGGAGGGCTGTACGGCCCGTACGATTTTTAACTTTACCAGCGGCGCCTTTCTTGCGGGCTTTGCCAGCTACCTTGGCGCAGACGACGGCTTTAACGGGATCATAGGCGCTATACCCGTGCTTGCGGGAGTCATCCAGCTTTTTTCTCCCATGTATTTTGAAAAAACCGAAAAGAGAAAGCTTCAGATCACTCTGTTAAACTTCATGCACAGGCTGCTGCTCGGACTGATGGTATTTATCCCGTTTATTGCCACTGGAAGAACCCCGCGCCTCTTCCTCCTTGCAGGCATGTATTTTCTTGCGTACCTCCTTCAGTCCTTCGCCAATCCCGCGTCTTCCGGCATGCTGATTGACCTCACGCCTGAGAGCATAAGGGGCAGATATTTCGGCGTCAGGGAATCGTATCTCCTGGCCGTGGGCACCGTCTTCACACTTGTCATGGGCGTGGTCATGGATGCTTTTGACAGAGGGGGCAACCAGTACGGCGGCTTTATAGTGATGTTTTCGCTGACTCTGCTTTTGGCTGTGGGCAATCTGGTTTTCTGGTCGTGTATAAAGGAGCCGCCTACTAAAAGGAATGCCATGACTCTCGGGATCAGGCAGATTATAACCATACCCCTGAAGGACAAGGGCTTCCGCAGGATAGTTATCCTTTTTGTGCTGTATAATGTCGGCCTGCAGATCGGCGGACCGTTTTTTTCCGTCTATATGGTAACAGGGCTGAAGCTGGATTATACCTACATTATGATAATGAGCATGCTTGGCACGCTGACAAATGTCTTCCTGGTGAGGGTCTGGGGCAGGGTAGCGGATAAAAAATCCTGGATCTTCGTTATAAAATACTCCATAATGCTGCTTGGAATGACTCATTTTCTTTGGTTTTTTGTAAACTCCTCGACGGCCTACGTGCTGGTGCCCTTTCTGCATATCGTAAGCGGCGCGGCATGGGCGGGCATAGGCATTTCGACCTTCAATATCCAGTTTACATTCTCGCCCGAAGAGGGCAGGACGGTTTACATAGGCTTCAACGCCGCTCTGGGCGGTCTGATGGGGTTTGGCGGGACTCTTGCCGGCTCGGCGCTGCTGGCGCTCTTCGGCAGGCTGAGCGTAAACCTTTCGGGCTTCACTTTCGGCGGGATGCAGATAATCCTGTGCACCTCCGGGGTGCTGCTTGCCCTCTGCGCCGCTTATATACATCTTTTCGTCAAGCAGCCCGGCGCCTGACGGCTCAGATTTCCGGACCGGCGCTTAAGCCGGCTTCGACCTCGGCCAGCTTTGCTTCCACTATGTCCTTCGTAATATCGCTCAAGAAGGAGAACTTGCTTTCCAGAGCCTTTTTCAGCAGCTCTGCGGCCTTTTCTCCCTGACCGAGCTTTACAAGCACGAGAGCATAATTGAAGTATGCCTCGGGGAAGCCGGGATTCTTTGCGAGAAGGGTTTCAAAGGTTTCCTGGGACTTGTCGAGCTCTCCCCTCAGATAATAGGTCTGGCCCAGATTGTCGAGTATGACCGTATTCGAGCTGTTGTAATCATAGGCTTCCAGATTGAATTCCAGGGCTCTGTCCAGGTCGCCCTTCAATATGAGCAGATAACCAAGGCTCCCGTATATGGAGCTGGTTTTATACTCCTGGATGACCTCCTCCAGAGTGGAGACGGCCGCGTCCAGCTCACCCTTTTTCCAGTAGACGAGGGCAAGGTTCGACTTGGCGTATAGCTCGTCCTCCCTGCGGAGCTGCCCCTTCAGCAGCTTGTCCAGCACAAGCCCGGACTCTTCCACATTGCCCGTTTTCAGCAGCAGATAGGCATAGGACACGGTAGACCTTACGCCGGCTTTTTGCGTCTCATAGCCGCGTTTGAACCACTTCAGGGCCTCCTCTGTCCTGCCGGCCGAATACCTGATACCGCCGATGAAGGTGCAAAGGGAAGCCCTTCCGGTATACAGCAGATAGGCCAGAAATATCAGCAGAGCGGCAAGGCCATATAAAAAATTATTGGAAAACAATACGATGATGATAACAACGGGAAGGATGAAATTGAAAAGGACCTTTGCAAAACCTTTCATTAATAAGCCTCCTGTATACAATGAAAAAAGCCTGTAGTCGCCGGTTTTTTCACTTGCATTGCCTTAATATATGCTGCAAAACAAAATATTGCAGCATATATGGCGCCTTTTGTCTATTATATAATAAACTCCGGGACGTTATCAACGAAAAAAAACTACTTATTTCCTAAAAAAGACCGCCTGCCGCAAAACATATTTACATATATAATTACAGTAAATAGAATATGACGACTGGAGTATATTTATGTTTGAGCTCGTTTCGGAAATAGGCGTTTCCATAGCTTCAAATGTTGCGCAGTTCATAGCCGGATGCCTGCTCTCGATCCCCCTGTATTATTTTGCTGAAAAAAAGCTGAAGAACATAAAGCCGGGCGTTGCGGGCGACATACTTTTAATAGCCGCCTTCTCGCTCCTGGGAGCGGCGCTGCCGCTGGGGCCCTACGGCGTTGTGCCCTTATTCGGGGCTCTGGTTTCCGCCGGCCTTAGGCCTTTTGCGGCATTGCCCCTCCTGGCGGCAAACTCCGTTTTCAATATGCTCATACCGTACAATGACGTCAGCTTTGCCTGGAGGCTCGGTGCGAAGCGGGTGGTTCTTGCGCTGGCTGCCGCCATTCTGGCCGGCCTGCTGCTCAGGATGCTCAAGGACGGGGGCCGGAGCCTGCTGAGGGCGGGCGGCATCAATGCGCCAGGCGTGATTGCAGGGGGCAAAATAAAGGTTTTAAGCATTCTCTCCGCGAATATCGGTCTGGCAGGGCCGTTTGTGATAGTCGGCGTAAGCTTCGACGTTATTCTTCACAAATATCTATGGTGGGATATCATCACCTTTATCACGCATAACAGCTATACGGATTTCCTGCCCGGGTTTTTTGCCCGCTACAACGTAGCCAATCCGTTTTTTCTGCTGGCAATAACGCTTGCGTTCGTACTGCTTGACTTAGCGAGGACATCCGCCTATGCGGTGATATTCAGGCTGAAGGGGCTGGTGATATATTATGCCTATTTTGCCGCACTGATCCTTCTGCTTGGAATATCCGCTTTCATATAAAATCCTAGGAGGTAAACATTGTGGGGAAAAAGTTGAAGAACATCATTATTTACGGCGTCATTATCGCGTTCTGCGGGGTAGCCCTTGCCGGGTATCTTATACAGAACAGGGCAACAGAAGCAAAATCGGCGCAGACGCCTGAAGCAACGGCAGGTACGGCTCCGGCTGCGTCGGACGATGCCGCGGCGGCTGCGGCAGCCGGGGAGGGCGCGCCTATGCTGGCCGATGGGAACAATATTACAGGCAGGAGCGGGGAAGAAAATCAGACGCATATAGCAAAGCTGATGAAAGACGCCATTGCAGAGCCTGACCCCAACCCCGTAGTGGGAATAGGCAGGGGTGAGGACTATGCCGAGGTTACTGCCAAGGCGATAGAGAACGCAGGCGGTATCGAGGGCCTTGTCAAAGAGGGCGACGTCGTTCTGATCAAGCCCAATATCTGTACGGACTATATGCTTCCGGGAAGTCCGTTTATCACTGATTACCGCACGGTGCAGAAGGTCATCGACATAGTGCGTGAACACGGAGCGTCAAGGGTTATTGTCGCAGAGGGCTCCTTCTACGGGAACGTATTTAATTATGAAAAAAATAAATACCAGTCCTTGAAGGGCGCAGAGCTGTTTAATTTCAACGACTGCGAGGAGAAGGACTGCTACGAGCTGAAGCCCGGAAAGAGCGCCGCCGGAAAAGCATTATTTATTCCGAAAATATACATGGATGCGGATGTCGTCATCAATATTGCCAAGCTGAAGACACACAACGTAACTACGGTGAGCCTGAGCCTGAAAAACTGTATCGGCATACCCTCGGCCAAGGTTTACGGCAACTCGAGCTTCAAAGCCGGCCTCCATGGCCTGGGGATTGAAAACGCCATTGTGGATCTGAATATGATGAGGAAGCCGGAGCTGTCCATCATTGAGGGAATCGTGGGCGGAGAGGGTTATGGCCCGACGGATAATACCCCTGTAAAATCCGACGTCATTTTTGCCGGAAAGGACAGGGTTGCCCTGGATACGGTTGCCTGTGCCTTTATGGGCGTTGATGCAAAATCTGTGCTGCATCTGGAGCAGGCTGAAAAATCCGGTCTTGGCATTGGAGATTTGAAAAAAATCAAGGTTGTGGGTGAGGAGCTTGATTCCATCAAGATGAAATTTTTCAATCCGCTCGCTCCGTAATGATTTTCCGAAAAGAAGCGTCACTGATGTAACCAGAGGTATTGCGTGGATTTATTAAAAGAAGCTTATACGCTGTTTTACCTGATGATTTTCCAATTTAAAGCAATATTTCCCTATTGGTTCGCAGGCGTTGCAGCCGGCTCGGCAATTTCGGTTTTTGCCGGCGGAGGCATAAGCAGCCGGCTGATGGGATTGGGGAAAAGGCGATATGGCCTTCTTGCGGCCATACCTGCCGCCCTGCTTGGAGCGGCCTCTCCCGTTTGCATGTACGGGACAATCCCGCTGCTTGCTGTTCTTGGAAGAAAAGGCGTTCCCCAGCACCTGCTTGCAGCATTCATGGTCAGCTCGATCCTGATCAATCCGAACCTGTTTATATTCAGCTTCGCCCTTGGCGCGCCCATGGCTTTTGCAAGACTGGCCCTGTGCCTGCTGGCGGGAATTACGGCAGGACTGCTGGTGAAGCTCTTTTTTAATGGAAAGCCCTTTTTTGACTTCAACGGTTTTGAGGAGCCCGAAAAGAGTAATGACGGATCAAAATCCGCAATAAGATTGTTAAAGAGCGTTCATCGCGGTATTATCAAGACGGGACTTTACTTCCTGCTGGGAATACTGCTGACGGCCCTGTTTGACCGTTATTTTCCCAGGGAGCTCGTCACCGGCCTCTTTGGCTCGAATAAGGGCTTCGGAGTGCTGCTTGCCGCATCTCTGGGAGTACCGGTATATCTCTGCGGCGGGGGCACGATACCCCTGATAAGGGCATGGATGCTGGAGGGGATGAGTCCGGGCTCGGCGCTTGCCTTTATGATAACGGGGCCGGCGACGAAAATAACCAACCTGGGCGCCGTTAAAATAATACTTGGAGCGAGGAACTTCGGTCTGTACATAGCGTTTAACATCGTTTTCGCGGTGGCGGCAGGCGTGATTTGGGATATAATGTGAGGGGACAGTTCTGCAAAGGACTGGGCCGAGAACTGTCCCCTTTTGACGCTGAAGCTGGCCTGGGGCACGACTCCAAAGTCCAGTA
>JAEZJL010000324.1 GCA_023415815.1 Bacillota bacterium
CTTTGCAAGGTCCCTCCTGTAATAGACTCCGGATATTCCGCCGATGGACGACTCCACAAGCAGCAGGTTTCCGTCCTTGTCCTTGTTGTTGTCCGTATAGACAGGTATGAGCTCCTTGTCGTTTACATTGTACGGAGCACGGTTCAGGGGGTCAAGTATGCCCATGTCGATAACCTTCGCCCTGCTCCCTATTTCAACGTTCAGGATATCCGGAAGCTGACCGCCCGAGGCCAGTGTGGATTGGAGCTTGGTGGTAAAATCGGCGCTTTGTACGGGCACGACGTCGACCTTGATATTGGGGTAAATCTTCGAAAATTCGTTGAGCAAGGTGGTGTAGTAGTCCGGGAACCATGTCCATGACACCACGGTACCTTTATAATCCTCCGGCTTTTTTTCTCCGGAAGCCGTCGCCGCAGGGGCCGCCGTACCGGAAGCATTGTCCGTCTGCACGGCGCCGGAGGCGTCGTCCTGCGCTTTTCCGCCCGAGCAGCCTGCGATTCCGGCCACGACAATGAGCACTACTAAAAAAATCGCCGACAGTCTTTTCACAATGATATTCATTTTGCCCACACTCCTTTAAATTCTCCGTTTTAACAGCAAGCACAAGATAAAGGGCTGATTTTTTGAAAACATGAAATGAAAAAGCCGAGCTGCCGATGGATTTCCCAAAGATATGCCAAGCTCTCCCGGTATCCGGATTCTGGCTCTACCGGTATATGGCTGATGGACACCTCCCCGTCTCTATAGATATCAGCCGGACGGCACGATCCGCAGCGCTACGGGTCAAATCTGGCTGAAGGCCTTATCATAAGGCATGCTTTGATTGTTGCTACATAACATGGCTGTCTTTTTAAAACCGGGGGTCGCTCAGGATTATCTGCCGGAAATCAACATAATGCCTGCTACTGAATAATATTATTTTAGCATTGGACCTGAAATCAATTCTATTCGATTTATTATCATTTTTATCGATATATTGGCATCGGCATTCCGCCTGCATTGATACGGCTGTCACATCAATCCGGTTTTGACATTGCGGAAGTCCATGGGGCTCACCCCCAGGTGCTCTTTAAAGCAGTAGCTCATATATGCGGCGTTTTTAAAGCCTACTTTTTCCGCGATTTCATATATTTTGAGGTTGGTTTTCTTCAAAAGCTCAATCGCCTTATTTATCCGGACTTTGGAGATATAATCGATAAAATTGACGCCGGTTTCCTTTTTGAAAATTTTAGAGAGGTAGGCGCGGCTGATACTGAGTTCGTCGGCTACGCTCTGGAGTGAAATATCCTCGCTGTAGCGGCTGTTCAGATAAAGCACGGCTTCCTTTACCAGCTTGCTGGTGCCTGCTTTTACGATTTCGGCGGTGTTCCTGCTCAGCTCGCTGTAAACAGCGCTATAATGCTCGTAAATCTCCCCCGGCAGGCTGTTATGCTTCCTGTGGAGGCCGATGCAGCGGTCCGCCCTGTACCCGTATGTCTTTGACAGCTCGTCAATCAGCAGATCGAGCATATAAACTGTATCCTGAAGGCTTTCAAGGCCTGTCGCGCCGCAAACCGCCGAATGCAGCGCGGCCTCGAGAGTTTCTCCGATTTTAGTCTCGTCGCCGTTGAGCACCGCGGCCTTTAAAGCCTCCATAAAGTTTGCCGGAGCATCGTCCGCAGCGAACAGCCTCTCCTCGTAAACCACCGGCTTAGCGGCGCGGTTGCCCGGCATCGAGCAGTAATACAGAGCTTTCATTGCTTCGAGGAAAGCGGAATGGATCGCGTCCGCGGCATGCTTAAAGCTGCTGATGCCGATGAACGCACCCGGACCGGAATACTTCCGCACGCATGCGGCCAGCTCGTTCTGCAGGCTGCCGCAGGCGCTTGAGCTGACGGTGTTCTCGGGGCTCGCCGCAAGCGCGAATAAATCCGTATAGCCGAACAGTTCAAATTGTACCCTCCTCAAACCGGCTTCAGAAAACTTTTCGAAGTCCGCAGAAACATTCTGCGGAATTTTGCCTCCCGCCCTGTCAAGCTTAAAAAGAAGGATGCAGTAGCAGCCAAAATTAATATTGAAGCTGTAATTTCTCAGATATTCCTTGAACATCCCGGTGTCGACCCGCTGGAAAACCATGTCCCAGAATATCCGCTCCTTTATCTTCCGGACGTTTACGCTGTTCTCGCTCAAAACCTTCCGGAATTCATACTCCCTGTCATATTCCTTCTGAAATTCCCACTGCAGGTCGCAGAGGCATTTGCTCAGGCTTCCGGGCTCGAGCGTATGCTTCAGCAAATACTGCACAACGCCTATATTCAGGGCCTGCCTGGCATAATTGAAATCCTCGTAGGCGCTCAGTAGAATTATCCTTGTACTTTTTTCGGTTTCGAGGATGGCTCTGGCAAGATCAATGCCGTCCATTTCAGGCATGCGTATGTCGGATATCACGATATTTGGCTTGAGCTCCCTGAATATACGCAACGCTTCGACGCCGTTCCTGGCTTCTCCGACAATGGTAAAGCCGTGCCTGCCCCAATCTATCATGGATTTCAATTCATTGACCACCATATAATCATCATCTACCAGCAATACCGTGAGCATGCGTTTTCCCCCTATTCCAGCGGCTTTATTTTCGGAATTCGGAATTCCACCGTCGTCCCTTCCCCGATTTTTCCGGAATATTGAAGGCGGGACGATTCTCCAAACATGATTTTAAGACGTTGGTCCACATTGAATATCCCTACGTGCCGTTCGCGCCTGTCCTTGTTTTCAGGCAGGCTGCCGTCCAGGATGCTGCGTATATGCCAGATATCCACGCCGGAGCCGTTATCCTCTATGGAAAATAACACATTCTCACCGGAATCTTTAATGGAAATACGGATCAGGCAATTATCGCTTGACGCATTGAAGCCGTGGAAAAAGGAGTTCTCGACGAGCGGCTGCAAAATCAGCTTGGGGACGGAAAAGGCCAGGACGCTGTCGTCCGCATCCCAGACAAGCTTGAATTTCTGTCCGAAATGATACCGCTGTATGGTGATATACTGCATGACATAGGTAATTTCGTTCTCAATGGGGATCAATTCGTTCGGGTTTGATATGCTGACCTGGAGCAGCGATATGAGGGAGGTGGTTATTTCCCTTATGTCATCCGCGTCATAATCCCTGGCAATATACCGGAT
>JAEZJL010000388.1 GCA_023415815.1 Bacillota bacterium
CGGCAGGAATGGGCGGCTCGGCCGTTACGATATCAAAGCTTCGTCAGGTAATGGAGAAGTTGTCAAGGTGCTCCAGCCTATTCAGTAAGGCAAAGCTTGCGCTGCACATTAAATAATCATCCTAGAAAAACAGCGTTACGAATTTAATCGAGTAAATATCGCAAAGCATGATATCGTCCGAATCTATCATCCTGAGAAGTATATAGCTTGCGCCCACGCCCACAAGAGTTCCCGTCCTGTCGAGAAGAGCTCCCGTACCGATAAGGAATTCCACCCTCATTCTTCTTCCAATCTGTGTTTTAAGAAAACCGGGCGTGAACATCGTGCTCTGTACGGTTGCGGGCGGCTGCTCGCTTGACGGCACGACGGGGAGACCGGACTGTGTCGGCACCAGCGGCGTCGGAGTACCTCCGGTGGGAAATCCGGACGGCATGGTAGGCAGAGGCTGCTGGACCGGCTGCTGACCCATGTAGCCTCCCTGCGGCTGCATGGGCGGCTGCCTGTTGTAGGAACCGCATGGCGGATTCATATTATATGTCATAAAATCCACTCCTTTCAGGTTTCATAATATAAAGAGGTCGGTATATAAAAGCAATGCAGATTTATCCGGTTGTAAAGGCTGCCTGAGCCGTTTCTCGGAAATACGTCCTCACAGGTTTCGCTGAAGGGGTTGTAATACCAGAGGCAGGGTCCCACCCCCGACATAACGCCGCCTCCCAGGGCCCAGTCCGCGATATCGTAATGAATCTGCTCGGGCGGACAGGACCAGACCGTCTGCGGGTTGGGATATCCGTAGACATCGCTCATCATGCAGGTGAACTGGTATTGCTGCTCGATGACTCTGCGCAAATCTCCCTGACCGGTCCGCAGATATTCGCCGCCTGAGACATGCACCCTGTTCATCACAACCGTAGCAACAGCCCTCATCCCGTTGTCTCCCTCGCCGCCCGCCTCGCATTTGATAAGCCGCGCAAACAGCTCCCTGTCCGTATATGCCATATGTGCACCACCTCAGTACAGTATATTAACATAAGATGTAAAAAGTAACCCGAAAGAAAAAATTTCATTCGCATCAGGCGGTCTTATATAGGCCGCAAAGAGCTTCAGGAGCCTCAAATCTTTTTTATAATAAAAGAGCCCCCGAAGGGTAAAATAAATCTGTACGCTGTAAAATAACAGGTTTTTAATGTGAAGGGACACACCTTTGCAGGCAGCAGGATAGCCGGGTATAGGGTATGACCTTTTGAAACGTGAAGGGACACGCCTTTAAAGACGGCAGGATCGTTGAACCTAAGGTATAGATCTCTCTTTGTAAAAGGAGGAATGACTGTGAGCGGACACAGGAGTATCATGTCTGAACGGCTTAAAGCCGAGATAGCCAGGGAGCTTGGAGTGTACGATACGGTCGAATCCGAGGGCTGGGGCGCCGTATCCTCCAGGAACTGCGGCAACATTGTGAAGAAAGCTATAGAAATGGCGGAAAGGAACCTCGGCTCGAAATAAAACCTTAATTGATCAGCGTACGTAAGCCGGCGAAATGCCGGCTTTACATATTATCCGCGTATAAAAAATATAAAGCTTTTCCGGAGCCACATATTCAATGCCTGCTATCCGAAGACTTTGATGTGAATTTCCCGGCCAGACGTTTTCCAAGACTCATGGACGGCGCTTCTATAAATCTGTAAGAAAGCGCGGCAACCGGCAGCACAAGCACAATGGGCAGTAATACCGTTACCTCCAGAGGCAGCAGCCGGCTCAGATATCTGACCGACAGCATGATGACCAGGACATGGACAAGGTAAAGGCTATACGATATTTTTCCCAGCCAAACCGGAAATTTCAGCGACAGGAGCCAATCTAATTTTTTTGAAGAAAGAACGATGCTGAACAATAAAAGCACGCCCAATGCTATAATCCATTCGCCCGCCAGGCTGCCCCGAATAGCGGAGGAGTATTTAGTAATATATCCGTACAGGCTGTGAAAGACCCATTCGAAATTTATCAGCAATATTGCCGCTGACAGGAGAAGAAGCTTTACAATTGCCTTCTGCGGCTGCAAAACCGACTTTATATTTCCCGTATACTTTGCAAGAACAGCCCCGAAAACGAAAAATGTGCAATAATAAAACGTATCGCTGACCGAATTGATGAAAATCGGGATAAAATCGCCCTGAAAACGGCCTGAGAAGCTCCTTATAAGCGTATATAATATCAGACTGACGCCCAGCCCACATACAAGGGCCTTCAGCAGATTTAGCCTCTTGACCATATAAATTATTAAGGGAAAGATTATTGATATCCTCATTTCATGCACAAGGCTCCAGGTAACCCCGTTTATATTTGTCATATCGTACCCCAGCATGAACACGTATGAAATAAAAGCCTTCAGGGTTACCGGGTGATCCCATCTGGCATTGAAGGTATCGGTCAGCTGATCTATGTTTCTGTAATCGGAAAGAAGGATAAATACGGACAGGTAAATCAGCATTATCACAATATAGGGAATGTATATTCTGAAGAATCTCTTGATTACATAGCCTTTATAACTCACACTATCGTATTTCAGATAAGGCAGCGAAAGTACATACCCGCTCAATATAAAAAACAGCAATACCACTTCCGGACCGGCCCAGAGAGTGTGCAGAGGGGTCTCGGTCAGAGCCCGGACAAAGGAATTGGCGTATTGCTGCTTGTAATATGCGGTATAAAACACCGGCAGGGAGATCAGGCAGTGAAAGACAACCACAATCAGAGAAGAAAACCCCCTGAGGGAGTCCAGTGAATGAATCCGTGAAGAACTTTCCATCGATTATACCTCTATATATCATTAGTATCCTTACATACAAAGTGTAACTAAACACGCAAATTTATGCATATATATTTTATAGAAAGAATATCATTAACAAAAATTTAAGGCAAGGCGGAATCTTATAAAATATCTTGCATATCTTGTACAAAGCTTGTTGAAATCAGGGTATTTTGGTGATATAATTATATTTGCTAAAATCTGGGGGCTTTTCCATGCCGGAAAAGCCCGTGAAGCTAGCAAGTATTACCTGGCAGGTTTGCCGGACAGCAGGAATCAGCTGAAAACAAAGATAATACGGCAGTTGCGCTTTATTGCAAAACTGTTACATTTTCTTTACACTTGGTTTTGACTTGTTGACTGGCAAAATTGACGGTGATATAATCAACTTGAATTCAGAAGGGGGTCGTATACTCTTTCTGAGCGAAGTTGCAAGGCGAGTTGGGTTATAACAAAAGGGAGAGGCGTAACCCGGCTTGAAATTCAGGCCAATCCCAAAAATTTACGAGGAGGATTTGAGAGTTATGAGGAATCTCAAAAAGTTACTTGCAGTTATCGTATCTATATGCGTTCTCGCAACATTTACGGTTCCTGCATTCGCAGCTGATTCTACATTATCGGCTGACACAAAAACTTGTGCGGATATCGGCGTACTCGTTGGCGACGGCGGCGGTGTTACTCCCGAATATGGCGCAACAGTACCCACAAGGGTTCAGGCTCTGGTTATGGTTCTTAGGTTAACCGGAAACCTGGCAGACGCACAGGCATTCACAGGCACAGAGAATTTTGCCGATGTAAGCAAAGCTTCATGGGCAAAGTCACTCCTGGCTTATGCTAAAGCTCATCCTGAGCTCGGTTTCGTAGGCGACGGGACTAACTTCAACCCGACCGCTGAAATAACCCCGCAAGAGTACTACAAAGTACTTCTTACAGCTCTGGGTTATGCGATTCCGGCAGACTACGCTTATGCAGACACTCTGACCTTTGCTAAAAACACTGTTAAATTAGCAATGGGCGGCGATGTTGAGAAATTCACAATCGACAGCCTGGCTGTTGCTACTG
>JAEZJL010000391.1 GCA_023415815.1 Bacillota bacterium
CAGCCCGGGACAGTCGCCGCCGCTCGTCAATATTCCAAAGTTCTTAACAGCAGATGCTTTCATACATTTTCCTCCAAAAATTGGCTTAGTAATTGTTATATTTTTGTTAAAAATGAGGATGTAATTGAATTATCTAATGCTTTTTGCTATATTAGCCTTAGCGCCAAAAGGTGACATTCCTTGCAAAAGGTATGTCCGGACGGCTTTAGCTAAAAGGTATATCCTTTACAGCAGGCACTATAAAGGGTGTGTCCGGTAGCTTTAGTGTCAAAGGGACATCCTTTACAGCAGGCACTATAAAGGGTGTGTCCGACAGTTTTAGCGTTAAAGGGTGACATCCTTTACAGCAGGCACTATAAAGGGTGTGTCCGACAGCTTTAGCGTTAAAGGGTGACATTCTTTACAGCAGGCACTATAAAGGGTGTGTCCAAACAGCTTTAGCGTCAAAAGGGGACATACCTTATTGCAGGTACTTTAGAAGGTGTGTCCCCTAACATTATACCCCATTAATTATTTCCCTGTATATACAAATTAAACGGACATGCCGGAGGGGACGGGATATGTATAAATCGGTTCAAAAAAAGCATATACTTGCGGCCGTCGATATCGGCTCCTACAGCGTAAAGCTGAAGATAGCGGAGACAGGGCCGGACGGAGTCATCCGGAAGCTAGAGGAGGCCAGGAGATATCTCAACCTGGGCAGGGATACCTTCATGACGGGTGTGATACGGAACGAGCAGGCCGAGGAGCTGTGCGGCATACTCAAAGGCTTCAGGACTCTGATGAGCGAATACGGGGCCGATATGCAGGATATTGTTGCGACAAGCGCACTGAGGGAAGCCGGCAACCGCGATTATATACTTGACAGGGTATACCAGCGCACCGGGTTTAAAATAAGGCTCATTTCGGAATCGGAGGAAAGGTACTATACGTACGGCTCCATAACCGACAGCCTGAAGGAATTCCCGCCGCTGAAGCAGGAGGGCGTGCTCATAGCCGACGTATCCTCGGGCGGAGTGGAAATCTCCCTTTTCAGCGAGGGCAGCCTGGTTTTCAGCCAGTTTGTCAGGATAGGCTCCCTGAGAATAAAGGAAATACTCGGAGAGCTCGAGCGGAAGACGCTGAATTACCCGAACCTCATCGGCGAATATATCGAGAGTGAAATGGACGCCTTGAAGATACTGCTCAAGCAGGAGCCGATCCGCAATTACATCGTTATTGGATCCGAGATCCTTGTGCTGCACGAAATTCTCGAGAGGAAGAGCAGAGACTACAACCGTTCATATATTTCGAAGGAAGGCTTTTACACTCTTTACAACCAGACAATAAAGTCCACAAGGCAGCAGATCTCGGACAAATACGATCTGACCCCGGACAAGGTGGAAACGCTCGTGCCGGCCATGCTGATGTACGAAAAATTCCTCGGATACACGCGGGCGGAGATCATTTATACCCCTCCCGTGACCCTGTGCGACGGCCTCATAAGGTCGATGACCGACATTGAATACGACCTTGACAACGGCTCCATCTGCGAAAAGGATATCGTTTCGTCGGTCAGGATGCTGGGGAGACGGTATCTCTATGACGCCCCGCATTCAGATTTTGTTGAGAAGATATCCCTGCGGCTTTTTGACGGAATAAAAAGGCTCCACGGCTTTTCCTCAAGGGAAAGGCTCCTTCTCCAGATAGCCTCCATCGCCCATGATTTCGGCAAGTTTATCAATGCGAGGTCCCACAACATCCTTTCATACGACATCATCCTGAATTCGGATATTCTGGGCCTTTCAAAAAGCGACTTGAAGATTATTGCAAATATCATACGCTATCATTCTGTAAACAGCAGCCTCACGGGCGAGCCGGATTTTAAAGCACTGGATTTTGAAACCCGCCTGAAGGTGTCCAAGCTCACCGCCTGCCTCAAGCTTGCCGACGCGATGGACAGGAGCCACCGGCAAAAGCTGAGGGATGTGAGGGTCGTCCTCGCTGAGCAGTCCATGACTGTCAGGGCGGAAACCGGCCAGGATGCGCTGCTGGAGGAGTGGGAATTTGAAAGGGACGCTTCGCTGTTCGAGGAAGTGTTCGGAATCAAGCCTGCCCTGGCTATCAAGAGAAAGGAAAGGGACCGGGATTCATATGAAAAATAAGAGCAACCACAGCCCGGAGCTGTTCATCAGCCGTGAGCTGAGCTGGCTGGAATTCAACCGGAGGGTCCTTGAGGAGGCCCAGGATAACACGAACCCGCTTTTCGAGCGGTTGAAGTTTCTGGCTATCACAAGCTCGAACCTGGACGAATTCTTCATGATACGGGTCGGCTCCCTGCGGGATCAGATAAACGCAGGCTTCAGCAAGCCGGATGCTTCAGGGCTGACGCCGAAGCAGCAGGTAGGGGAGATTTACAAAAGAGTGGCGCAGCTAACGCAGGAGCAGTACAACTGCCTCAATTATTCGCTCATGCCTGCGCTCAGGCATGAAGGCATCAACATCGTGGACAGCGGCGCATTATCGCCCCTTCAGGAGGATGTGATCAACGAGTATTTCGAGAATCAGGTCTATCCGGTCCTGACAACCATGGCTGTCGACGAAAGCAGGCCCTTTCCGCTGATCTCAAACAAGAGTCTGAACCTGGCTGTTTTGCTGAAGGGCGACGAATTGGACGAGCACCTTTTTGCGACCATACAGGTCCCCTCGGTCCTGCCAAGATTTGTTGAAATACCCTCGGAGGGTACGGGCTACAGCTACATGCTGCTGGAAGACATCATAAAGATGAACAGCGCAAGGCTTTTCAAGGGCTACAGGACATTGGCGGTCAATGCATACAGGATAACCAGGAACGCCGACCTCTCATTGAATGAGGACGAGGCCGACGACCTGCTGCTGGAAATCGAGAAATCCCTGAAGATGCGCAAGTGGGGCGCGGCAGTGAGGCTGGAGGTTGAAGCGCACTGTGACGACCGGATCGTGGATATACTCAAAAACGCGCTCGGGCTCGACCCTCAGAGCGTTTTCAGGATAAAGGGACCCCTGGATATCACCTTCCTTCCTAAATTCACTGCAAGGCACGACAGGCCCGACCTGAGCTATCCCTCTTACAGGGGCATCTACCCTCCGGCCTTCGAAGCCGCCGCCGACATGTTCGAGGCCATCAGGGAAAAGGACATTCTTGTCCATCATCCGTATGAGGATTTCAGCTGCGTCGTGGATTTCCTGAACGAGGCGGCGGAGGACCCGGATGTCCTTGCCATCAAGCAGACCCTGTACAGGATAAGCAGCAATTCCCCCATCATCTCCGCGCTGCACAAGGCCGTTGAAAACGGCAAGCAGGTGACGGTGCTCTTTGAAATAAAGGCAAGGTTTGATGAGGAGAATAACATTCAATGGGCCAAAAAGCTTGAGGAAGTGGGCTGCCATGTCACGTACGGGCTGATCGGGCTCAAGACCCACTGCAAGGTGACGCTTGTGGTACGCAGGGAGGCCGACGGTATCCGGCGGTATGTACACATGAGCACGGGCAATTACAATGAGATAACGGCCAGGTATTATACCGACATAGGTCTGTTCACCACGGACAAGCACATAGGCACCGACGCTTCGGCGCTTTTCAACCTGCTCACGGGCTATTCCGACCCGCCCGACTGGCAGGTGCTGAAAACCGCTCCCTTAAGCCTCAGAAAAAGGCTGGTGGAGCTTATAAGGAATGAAATGAACATGTCCTCTCCCGATAAGCCGGGGAGAATAATCATCAAGCTCAATTCGCTTGTGGACACCGAAATGATCAGGCTCCTCTATGAAGCCTCCGGCAAGGGCGTGCGGATAGACCTGATCGTAAGGGGCATCTGCTGTCTGAGGCCGGGCATACAGGGCGTCAGCAAGAATATACGCGTAACCAGCATCGTGGACAGGTACCTGGAGCACAGCAGGATATTCTATTTCCAGAACGGCGGACGGGAGGACATCTACCTCTCAAGCGCCGACCTTATGGAGAGGAACCTGGACAGAAGGATTGAGCTCATGTTCCCCGTGCAGGAGGAAAGCGCCAAGAACAAGCTGAAGGCCATCCTGGAGGTCTATATGAAGGACAACACCAAGGCGAGGGAATTGAAGCCGGACGGCAGATATATGTATGTGAACCGCAGGAGCAAAAAGCCCGTCCACACCCAGATCTGGCTGCACGAAAACCTGCTCTGACCCCCCTGCGACAGGCGGGGACGGTTCTCCATCTGTCGCATCCGCCCCTGCGACAGGCAGGGACGGTTCTCCAATTGTCGCATCCGTCCACCGAGCCATATATTTTACAATTCTTTTACAATTATGTTAGAACCCCTTGAAACCTTTTTGATATAACGGATAAAAAGGCGTTCGAGGAGTTTTTTGTGAGGATTTTATTTATTGCTTTAGTGCTGGCCATACTGACTTCGTGCTCGGCCGTTTCGGAAGCTCCGGAGGCTTCCGCTGCACCTCCGGACACAAGGAGCGGGGAGACGGAAAACACGCCGGAGATTACTGCCGGAGCCGCTGAAAAAGAGACGGAGCAGGAATCCGAGCCGGACAGCGGGGAGTCGCTGATCGATGCTACGGGCCGGACGGTGGCGGAGCGCTTCAGGCCGCCTGAAGGCTTTGAAAGGACGGAAGAGGAAACAGGCTCGTTCGGGGACTATCTGAGGAAGCTGCCGCTGAAGCCCCATGGTTCAAAGGTGGAGTATTATGACGGCAGGACAAAGTTCGGCGGTTTGTACCTTGCGGTATTGGATATGGACACGGGAGAAAAGGATCTTCTGCAGTGCGCCGACTGGGTGATCAGGCTGAGGGCTGAATACTTATATGGCAAAAAGCTTTATGAGTCCATTCACTTCAATTTCACCTCCGGCTTCAGGGCCGACTACATCAGGTGGATGAAGGGATACAGGATAGTAATGCGGGGCAGCCGCGCCGTTTGGGTGAAAAAGGCGGAATACTCGGACGGCTACGAAAGCTTCATGAGCTATCTGGACATTGCCTATGCCTATGCGGGGACGCTTTCGCTTTCAAAGGAGCTCAAGAGCGTGCCGGTGGAGGATTTGAAGGCCGGAGACGTTTTTATAGAGGGCGGAAGCCCCGGACACGCGGTCATTGTCGTGGATACAGCCGTGAACAGCACGGGCGAGAAGCTTTTCATGCTTGCGCAGGGCAATATGCCCGCGCAGGATATGCACATACTGGAAAACCTGAACAGCGCCGACCTGGGCCCATGGTTCGGCAGCGATTTCGGCGACACACTGGAGATACCTGACTGGAGCTTCGGAAGGGACTGTCTGATGAGGTTTGAAACCTATTAATCCATATATCCTTTTAATTCTTCTACCAGTTCATAGACACGAGTGGCAGGGGCCATTTTTGACGGAGGCGTTTTATCGCCATAGCTTTCATACAACTTTCTGGCCCGGGTAATTGCGAGATCAATATTGCTTTTTTCGTTTTTACTTATGATATCGTATATATCAGCCGAAGGTTTGTCATAATCAAAATATCTTTTAAGTATTTCTATGTACTGTGCTCGTCCAACGTTTGAAACAAGCTCTTGAAAATGCAATATAAACCATAACTCAATGCACTCGTTCGACCAGGCGGCAAAGAATTTCCTGTCTGCATCGTCACACTCTTTATCGTTTATGCTGAACTGAGTATTGTCGAAATTATCCAGTGGAAAATCGTCTTTATCATACATTAGCCATATTCTGGTATAATTTCTGTTCTCCGGCAGCATAACGAACTTGCGTGCCCATTTCAACAGGCTGATCGTATTTCTTCCGGTTCCATGCACTTTTATCCTCTCCGCGTCTATAAGTCTTGAACCTCTCGTGTAAACGCCTGAATATTTTTCATTGATAAGCTTAACGAGGCCTTGAATATAATGGGGCTCTGTTTTTGTTCCCTCGCTTATAATCAGTGTAAACGGAGGTAGTGGATTTTCTTTTTCGAATTTTCTTTGCTTCAGTTTCATCTTTTCATCCAGCGTTTTTTTATCGCTGAATTTTGAGGGCTTTAAGCTCACCAGAAACTCCCCCAATCCAGGATGGCTCTCAGATAAGGGTCTGCGCCATATCTCCCTTCCATGTATTGCTTGTCGTACGTTTCGTCTTTTCTGACTTTTTCTCCGTTTTTCTTTTTAAATTCAACCAATGAATAGAGCTCGGAAGCTTCATATTTATTAAGCGCGGCGAACCATATTTCATCGCGCCTGAAAACGGTGTTTTTCATATTGGTTAAATCGTGTGAAGTAAATAATATTTGAGCGCCGTTTTTGTTGATTCTGGGATTGGTGAACAATTCAATAATATATCTTAACAGCTTCGGGTGAAGTTTAGCGTCCATTTCGTCTGCAACGACTAGATTACCGTCTTTTAAGCATTTCAAAATAAAAGGTAATAATCCGAAAAGCTTTCTTGTACCGCCGGATTCTTCCTCAAACAGTAATTCACCCTCAGAACCGTCATACAATCTATGCTTGGTAAATATATCGGTGATATTTCCGTCCGTATCCTTTACAAGCCTTATACCGGAAATGTTAATATCCATTTCATTCAGCATATCCAGGAACTGCTTTTCCCCCCTTTTTCCTTTACTGAGGCCGATAGTCCTATCCCTGATCGGGTTATCATAATTCAGGATAACGCTGTTTATAAACCATTTTATTGCATTGTCAACAACAGCTATATCTTTCGTTATAGAAATATAAGATAACAAAGGGATAGAGGATCTGATATTGTTTATATTGATATCTTCTAAATCATTCCCGAGATATATACCCTCTTTATCCCTTTCAAAAATCACTTCAGGCTTACTGGTTTTTAGATTTTTTACAAATAAGTTTTCTTCTAAAACATCCCCTCTTAATAAATAAAGCTGGTATTTATATTCATAATCCCTCACTCTGAATGAGATATCAAATTGAATGGGCTCATTTTTACTATTGCCGGCAAATTTATAGTGCCGTTCGGTATCTTCAAAATCCAGGCTGCTGAATTCCCTGGTTTTTCTTGTCTCAACAGAAACGCCTGCGAAAAAATCGTCCTCGTTCCGGCTTTCCGGTATTTGTTTTACGGTAAGAACAGGCATCAGAACCTTACGCATCAAGTATACAAATGCTTCAAGAACGCTTGATTTACCCCCGCCATTTGGCCCGTATATTACGGCAACCGGTAAAAATTCCGCACGATCGGCTTTATCGATAATCAGACTTTCATCATGTTCCGATATGTTTATTGCTTGCAAATCAAGGGTTGCTTCGTCTTTAAAGGATTTAAAATTTTTAAATGTAAACTGGCATAACATATATCTCACACCTTTCTGACTAGAGAAAAAATCTCGCAAATTAGCTTGCGACAGACTAATAATACCATAATTATATCCGTGAGTCCAATAGATATGAGAATATTTCTCGCGAACTTCTGCTTATTTCCCTCAATATCCGGAATGTCTAATTCACAGGGCATATTTCGTCACAATCCGTTCACGGAAATGTAATATATAATTCAAAAAATATCCATAATTTCGTAACAATGAGGAGATATCATAGAAGCATAAAGAAACAAACAGACAGACAGGAGGTTTTAAATATGTACGACAATTTTGACATGGGGAACAATAATTACAGGCAGAGCGCCAGGCCAAAGAGGAAAGGCAGGCTGCTTACTTATATTTCGCTGATCCTTGTGACGGCAGTGGTCAGCACCTTCGCAACCGGAGGCTACTTATATTCCAAGTTTTCAAACGAGCTTAAAAGCGCAAGCGCCCAGGCCGCTCTTGCGTCTTCAAACGCCCAGGCCGCTCTGGCTTCGGTGAATGGGAATAAAAGCGGCGGAGAACTCACAAACCTGACTTCAACAGCGCTGTCAAAGGGCTCCGCAGTGACCGAGATAGCTAAAAAGGTAGGCCCGTCGATCGTAGGAATAAGGATGAGCATAACCTCGCAAAGAAGCGGCTTTAATCAGTCAAGGACCCAGGAAGCCGAGGGCTCTGGCATAATCACAAGCCAGGATGGCTATATAATAAC
>JAEZJL010000482.1 GCA_023415815.1 Bacillota bacterium
TTAAGCATACCCGTATACGGTTTATATATTTCTCGATACATGTTTAATTATAATTTGAAAATAAATGGTATTATGATATAATATTTTAAGCTTGTGTCATTCGAATGCGTTGGGTAAAGGAATAAATATGATTTCATCCGGCAGATTAACCTGTTTACAAATTAACAGGCGACTTTTTACATATATATTCAGATTGTTTGTCCTTGCCATTGTCAATTTAAATGACTTGTTTTTTTCATCCCCATATTTATTAATAAAGAGGATAAAAACGTTATATTTGAATGCCGTAATTCTAAGCAGCGTATGTGCAGGTTTTATTATAACCGTATTTGCTTTTTCCCGTACGTCAAACCACATCATAATTACTCTGAACATAATTTTTCTCTTTACGATATTAATCCTTGTATTATTCCACGTTCATAAGGATCCGCATTATTCAGCCAATTTAGTACGCCTTTAATTAAGCACCCTTATTAACAATCCTGTTAAATATGATGGCCGCTGCAAACCGCCATATCTTTTATTGCTGTCCGTAATAAAAAGATTGATTTGTGTTGCGTCCAATCAAATAAATATGAGAGGTTGATAAAAATGCCGGATGCGATTTATAAAATTGAAAATATGAGCAAGGAGTATAAAATGGGTGAAATACTGGTCAGGGCTGTGGATTCGATATCGCTTGAAATTCTGAGAGGAGAATTGTGCGTTGTACTGGGGCCAAGCGGCTCCGGGAAAAGCACTTTACTGAATATATTGGGTGGCATGGACGCCTCTACATCGGGAAAGATCTATTTCAACGGCGAGGATATATCCGGATACGGCCCGAAACAGCGGACTTTTTTCAGGCGCAGCAAAATAGGCTTTGTGTTTCAGTTTTATAACCTGATGCCGAGTCTTACGGCAAGAGAAAACATTGAACTGGCAGCTGAAATATCCGATAACCCTCCCGATATTGACAGGCTTATGAAACTGGTCGGGATAGAGGAGCGGGCGGGACATTTCCCTGCGCAGCTGAGCGGAGGCGAGCAGCAGAAGGTGGCGATAGCCCGGGCTGTGGCTAAAAACCCGGAGGTACTGCTTTGTGACGAGCCGACAGGCGCTCTGGACTATTCCAACGGTATAAAAATATTGGAGCTTTTAAGGGACATTAATAGAGAAGCGAGCAAATCCGTTGTAATAATCACCCATAATCAATCCATCGCGTGTATGGCGCATAAAACCATAAGGATGAGAAGCGGTGAAATAGCCGGTATCGATATTAATGACAACCCAATTGAACCGAATAAAATCAGCTGGTAGGTGAGGTAATTATGAAAAAAATAAATAAAATGCTTTTTAGAGAGCTTCTTAAGACAAAAATGCAATTTTTAACCGCTGCGGCAGTTATATTTCTGGGAATTGTAATATTCTCCGCTTCCATTATGTCATACTTGAACCTGAAAGCTTCAGTCGATTACAGCTATGAAAATTACAAATTCCTGGATTATTATGCCGAAACAAACGGTCTTGTTTTGACTGCACAGGCCGTCGAACAGGTTAAGACGCTGAAAGGGGTGAGAGCGGCAGTCGGAAGAATAAGCGCGGATGCATCCATAGCTGTTGATCCGGACACGCGCATACAGGTTAAAATCATATCGCTTCCCTATACCGGAAGACCTGAAATAAACGATTTATGCGTTCTATCAGGAACATACCCGGATCCTGCCGCCGATAACAGCTGCATGCTGAGCAGCCGATTCGGGAATTATTACAGCCTTAAAGCAGGAAGCACTTTGAAGGTAGATATTAATTTCAAAACCTATAACTATAAGGTCGGCGGACTCGTGAGCGGCCCGGAGTTTTTAAAGCTTATGAAATCATATGATTACTATGCCCAGTCTGACGGGGATTTTGGCCTTGTTTTTATAAATGAGGCTCAACTTAATCATATACTGGGGGGAAAAGGGTATAACCAGCTGCATGTCCTATTTGATAGGAATATTAACGCTGCTCGAGTTGATCAGCTGGTAAAGAAAATTGAGGATATAATAAAGCCGTATGGAATTGTGACAAGCTGTAAAAGAGCGCAGCAATTAAGCAATATCATGATAAGTGACGAGTTAGACAAGCTAAAGCTGCTTGTTTTAATGCTCCCGCTGGTATTCCTGCTTGTTGCGGCATTGATTATTTATATAATGCAAAGGAGGATGATAAGCAGCCAGCATGTTTTAATAGGGACAATGAAGGCTATGGGGTATGGCGATAAAAAAATACTGCGGCATTATATGATACTATCACTCATTTTGTCTTTGACAGGCGCGATACCCGCAATCGGAGCCGGACAATTATTGGGGATGCTTATGACTAAGGCTTATCTCCAGGTGTATGATATTCCGGAACTTTATATAAGGATTTATCCGCTTACCTTTTTGATTGCAATAATATTAAGCATCATTTTTTGCACATCGGCAGGATATAATGCCGCTAAAACGGTGTTGAAAATGGAGCCTGCCAGGGCGATCAGGCCGGAAGCTCCGGAGGCTGCATGCAAAATATACAGGAGGAGGCTATTTTCACGGCATAAAAAGCTGCCGAGTAACTGGAATATATGCATAAGGAATATATTAAGGAATCCGGGCAGAAGCTTTTTAACAACCGCGGGCTATGCAGTAACAGTAATAATTTTAATAGTTATGCTCTTTCTTCCTGACACAGCCGGTTATTTTATAAATCTTCAATACAGCCAAACACAGAAGCAGGACTATACCGTCATGTTTTACAAACCTTTACCTCTTGAAGATATACACGGCTTTGCCAAAACGGAAGGCATAAAAAAAATCGAGCCGATTATACAAGTACCTGTGGAAATAGGAAAAGGTGATGATAAAATAGAGGCTAGAATGACAGGAATTGATAGAAAAGCCACGCTATATAATCTTACCGATAAAGCCGGTGAAAAGATAGCTGTGCCGGAAAAAGGGGTCCTGATTGCAACTAGCCTTGCGAAAAAGCTATCGGTTAAACCAGGGGACAAGCTATCGGTAAAATATTATTTGAGCTACGGGCAAATAAAAGAGAAGACGCTTACCATATCAGGCATTGTCAGCCAGGCGGTAGGCATGGACGCTTACATGAATCTTGATGAAATCGCGGAACAGGCGGGCATACCTCGGCTTGCAAACGGAATGCTTATCACGCTGTCCGGAGGTGAAAGCGGAAGGGCCGAAAAATTATTGTACGGGAATAGCTCCGTTAAGACGGTAGAAAGCCGTATGAGTGCGTTAGCTGCTTTAAATGCGCTAATGTATATAATGTATGCTTTTGTTGGTTTTATGGTTGTATTCTCAATAATAATGGGCTTCGCTATAGTTTTCAATTCTACAATTATAAACATAACCGAAAGACGAAGGGAGCTGGCGACCTTAAAAGCCATGGGCTATACCGATAGCGAGATAGGAAGGATGGTCTTTAGGGAAAACATAATTTTAGGAATTCTTGCATTCCTGCCCGGGATACCAATCGGCCGGATTATCGCCGAATTATACGCACCAATGCTTAACAGCCGTATGATGGTGCTTGAGGCCGTTGTTTATCCGAGGACGTATATATTCGCCTGCATTTGTGTATTCATATACATAATTTTAGCCCAACCGGCAATTCAAAAGAGCATAAAATCCATAGCTATTGTCGAAGTACTTAAAGATAGAGAGGGTTAATGTTCAGCAATGCGCAGGGACACTTCGCTTAAACTGTTGTAATTTTTAGAGAAGTGTCCCCTGTGATATTTCATAAGAAAACTCGCCGTTTTCGGCGGGTTTTCGCTATCCCTCTCCCATGGTATCGAGCAGCATTTTTATCAGGTCCTCCGGCATATCCGAGGCAATATTGCTCTCGCCTCTGCTTCCGATTTTCATCCAGACGGCGTCAAGCTCGGAATAGGCTATTTTTTCGGTATGTCCGCCGGGAGTTGATTTGTAATACTCAAAATAGAATTTTACGCCTTTTGTATGGATTGACTTTACCGCCAGCTTTACGGTGATCCTGTCGAAGGGCATGGCTTCCCTCAGATGCCTGACCCCCGCCCCGGTGTAAAAGAGGTCGTGCCCGGTGATTTGCGGCTTGCCGAAATAGCTGTCCAAAGCCTTGTATAGATACATGTCCTTTGTCTTGCTCTGCCACTGGTAATAATGCGCGAAATACAGATTTCCCACCAGGTTGGAATCCTCAAGGGTCGTGTCGAAGCTCTCCGAGTGAACAAATACGGGCCTGGGGAAGGATTTATTCTCCCATATCTTCTCTCCCTGGTCGGGCCGGTGATTCATCCAATCGCCCGTGCTTTCTTCCGCTTCCGCAATGCTCCCTATCCCCGTGAAAAGCGCGTCCAGATACGGGGGCATCGGGTGCTGCCGGACCAGGCCCTGATCCAGCACCTGAACCCAGCTTGAGCCCAGGGCGCCTGCGGCGGCCAGCGTCATTTCATTGTTCCGGTCTATCTTATACCATTCGTAGCTTACGTCGACTCTTGTTTTATTGGTATATTTGCTCACCCAGATCCTGCCCAGCAGCTCGTCGCCGATGGTCAATTCGTCGAAAATGCGGATATTCGAATCGTTGGTGACCCACGCCCAGGAGCCTGTGCCCAGATCCTCCGTCAATTGGGTCAGCACCGGCTCCAGGGTCATTTCCCTGAGCTTGCCCATATAAAGGGCGTAGCCGGAATAATTCATTTTCCTTCTCAGGGTCGAAATGTCCTTAAACGAGAGCTTGAACCTGCAATTGTAGACATTCTGCCCGTTTGCGCCTTTATCGATGAAGCATGCGGCATTGCTGCCTGCACTTTGTCCTATGTTTCCCGGGTCAGCCCCAGCCATGGATTCCCGCACGGCTCTCTGCGGGCTTTCCCGCTCTTCAACGGTGAAGGCCACGATTCTCAATTTCCCGGGCAAAAACGCGACGGGAAAGGCCAATACGCTGTATTCTGCGCCATCCGCCGTTGTACCGAACAGGATTCCCTTATCCATCCTCCTGCAACGATTTATAGTTATATCCGACACCTGGCTGGCTTTTATAAAGCACTCCAGCGCGGACCACAGGCTTGTGCCGGCTATATCCGGCTCACAGCCCTCCTGCAGCAGCATGTGCAGTATTCCGGCGTTGTTTTTCCCCACAAGCCTCTCCCAGACGCTCAATTCCCTTGCCCTCACAGGCTCGATATCGCAGCCCTGGCTGATTCTCCCCATGGAGTAAAGAATGAAAGTGTCATCGTGTGAAATGGATACGGGCAGCCGTTTCCCGTCGGCATGATCTTCGATAAAAGGCTTTCCGGAGCTTTCCCATTTCAAAGTGAGCTCCGAAGCACTCTCGTTAAGGCTGCTTGAGTAGCCCTTGAATATTTCCCTCTCCAGCCTGTGCCTCTCTCCCTTTTCCAGAAGGGATATACCGGGGGTCCTGAATATTTTAAGCGCCGCTTCACGGGCTTTGATGCGATCCCCGAAGGCTTCAACATGGCTCTGCAATATATGCGAGTACAGCCCCTGAATGTCCTTCAGCTGCTCGACTGCAGGATTCTGATCCCTTCTTGAGGTTATCCTGGATTTGCAGCCTTCATATTTCTCTAGTATGTTGCCTTCACCATCGGTAATGTTAACGTCGCTCAGCATGCTGTCGTTATCCGAATAAGTCTTTTTAAAGTGTGTGAAATACTGCGAAGCGCATGTTTTATTTATTTTCAAGCTCCTGATTTCGACCGGCAGAGATATCTCCCTCGGAATCGCAAGCTGCCCGGCCTGTATGCCGGAATCCCTGAGGAAGGGGTCCCCCAGCAGCAGCCTTCGCGGCAATTCGCCGCTGTACCATTCCGCTTCATATCCGGCCTTCGGCTTGACCGCCGAGGAGATAACGACCTCGTCCTGCTCCAGAACATATACATTGTCGATCCTGTGGAACAAAGGCCCGTGGAAATAAAGCCAGCCATACAGGTCATGCCGGGGTATCAGCTCATAAGGCGTATCGGGAATCAGCAGGTCCGTCTTTTCTTCCCCGGTCTTTTTCTCCCTTTCCAGGACAAATTCGGCGGAAAAGTGCTCTTTGCCGTAGCCTGTGGTTTCTGCGAAGATCCTTGCGATGACCTTCAGGGGCGAACCGGCGTCCGGGCGCTCCTGCGCTGTCGCATGGATTTTAATATTTACTCCCTTTTCGCTGTCCACGATAATAGGAATGCTCAGCCTGAGATTGTTTATCTCCACGCCTGAAAAATCCTCAATGCCCGTCAGGTATGAAATGTTCTGAGCCATGGCCTCGAGCCCGAAAACCGTAGGGAATAATATCGTGCCGTCATATACGTGATGGTTCAGATAAAGGTCTCGCTCTTTATTCAAGGATACCTTTGATACGATCTCTACTTCAGGCTCCAGCCTGATAATATTTTCAACGAATCTAAGCCTCTCCGTCCTTCCGGCGGGAGCCCGCTTCCAGGTGTCCAGCCCTCCCATGCCCGAGGTCACGACCACCTGGACGCATCCGGGGTCAACCTCCGTCAGATATAAAAATCTTCGGACCCCTTCTTCGGCATCGATCGCGCCCGCCCCCATCTTCTGCAGCATGACGGTGCTGCCCATTTTCGCGCCCATGCCGACGTCCTTCCAGAGTGAATACGAAACGTCCAGGACTTCGGCCGAAGGGTTTTCCTTCTTAAATTTTATTAAGCAATTTTTCATTTGCTCATTGGCAAAGGCATACCACGCGTTGCCGGGGAGCCCCGCGACTCCCGTGACCGAGCCCAGACCGGCAAACAGCTTCAGCCCTTTTCCGCTGAAAATATGTGTAAGGCTCAGAACTCCCGAGACTTTGGGAGCTATCTCCTTCAGGGCCTCTTCGCAGGATACCGCGTCGGCCTGCCGGGGCTTGTTGATCCCGGCCCCGTGGACCACGCCGGTCACAACTCCGAGCTCCGAGGTAATTTGCTCTATCGCCGCCTCCAGTGCCCTCCGGTCCGTCGTATCGGCAGCGTAATACCTTGCGGCAAGCCCGCAAGTCTGATATCTTTCAAGGGTTTTTCGGATTTCTTCCGAACCCTCTTCAGGCGTCGTCCCGAGCAGGGCCATTTTCGCCCCGGTTTTCCTGGCGAGCCCGAAAGCGCATTCGGCGGTTATTCCCTTAGCGCCTCCCGTAACCAATATTACGTCGCCGGAATCCAATTGCCTGCCTCTCCTTGTGCATTCCTCGGGCTGCAAAAGCCTCGCGGCAGGTATTTTCCGGATGCCGCCGCCCGTATATCGGATATGGAGCTCGGTATCTTTTGTATAAAGCTCCCTCATGAGGATGTCCGCGCGCTTGCTTTCGCTGATATTTCCGCTCAGGGCGACCGATTTTATTTTAACGGAGGGCTTTTCGTGATGTATGCTGGACAAATATGATTTCAGGCCATTGTATTCAAATTCATCCCTGTCGTTATCGTGTATGAACATGGCGCATTTCAAACGGTCCGTAATGCAGGCGTTCAATCCCGAAAGCAGCTTCACCACTTTGGGGTAAGCGCCCTCGAAAGACTCCTTTTGTTCTATTGCCGGGAGGAAGACAAGCAGGCTTTTGCCCTTCAGCTCCTCCCTTTCCATTGACTCCAGCGTTGCAAAATCAACCTTACGGACATCGGCGGCGTGCGACCCGAGCAGAGCGCTCAACCCGTCGTCCTTGTCCCTATCCCCGCTCACGACGATAAAAGCATCGTTTTTCACGGCTGCCGCAAGCTCCTCCTCGCCGGCCTCGTCCGTTTCGCACGGGGCCTCGGTCATGACAAAGTTCCTGACCCAATCGATCCGGCCCGGATGGAGTCCTGATTCACCGGAGTCCGGAGACACGCCGGCTGCGTCCGCGTTTTTCCCCGCGCCGATAACCGCTTTTATGTTCTCGACCAACTGTCCTATGCTTATATCCGAATTATTGTTCAAGTCCACCCGATCCGCCGCGTTGAATCTATCCGCTATCTTGATAAACAGCTCGGCGGACTTTATGGAGTCCATGTTCAGGTCGTCCAGCAGCTTTAAGTCAAGCGAGAGGTTTTCTATGTCAAAGCCTGTTTCCTCCGCGACTATCTGCAGTACGGCTGCTTCGATATCGCTCATATCGGCAGCTTCCGCGGCTGCGGCCTCTTCCATGGCATATCCCGTCCGGCTGTCCGCGCCGTCCTCATCGTTGCCTTGAAATGCGCCCGGAACGCCTTTACTGTGCCCTCCCCCGCCCTTGCCCTTTTCCGGCCTGCCTTCGCAGGGGCTTGCGATGAAGGCTTTGTCCTCCGGATATTCAAAGCGCCGTACGTATCTGTTATTATAAACCTCATCCCAGTTGAGCCTGATCCCGTATACAAAAAGGGCGGCCAGCACCGAATTGAGGCTTTCGTCGTCATTGGCAAGAGCCTCCGCCGGAAGGGTCGTTACGCCGTCCATGTATGAATTGTTCAGGTTTGACAGCACCCTCCCCGGTCCTGTCTCAATGAGCAAATCCACAGAGTTTTTCATTTCATGCATCATCTGGACGAAATTGACGCCCTTTTGCATTTGGCTGTAAAAATAATCGCGAAGCCCGGCCTCTTCTTTGAATTCGCCGCCGTTTGCGCTTGAAAAAAGCCTTACGCCGCAGGCATTGTCCCAGAAGCTGTCCGGAATGCCTATTTCCCTCCGGAGCTCCGCGGCTGAGTCTGCAACAAGCTCTGAATGGAATGCATTGGCGAGATCGAGTATCTGCGCTTTTATCCCTTCTTTGCCCGCGATTGCAGCCACCTCGTCTATTCCTTCAAGGCTGCCGGATACCGTGACCTGCTCCGGGGAATTATAGTTGGCTATCACCGCATAATGTCCGGTTTTATTTAAAAGCTGCCGCGCTTTTTCATAGGAGCACTTCAGGCTGACCATTCTGCCCGCCTCTTTTGCACGGCTCAGCGCAATACCCCTGACCGCGGCAAATTCAATCAATTCCCGCCTTGAATATGCGCCGGCCGCGTAAAAGGCCGTCAACTCACCCAGGCTGTGTCCGCCCGCCGCCGTATACCGGACGCCGAGCCTTTTATAGTATTCAAGCCAGATCAGTGAGGATAAGACCATGGCTCCATGGGCGTATCTCACATCCCTCAGCCCGCTGCTCCAGTCGTCCTTCTGCTGCCGGCACGAGGCCCTGTCCACCGGCTTGTAAATTCTGTCCAGCAGACCCCTGACGCCCTTGCTTTCAAATACGGCGTCAACCTCCCCGGCAAGCTCCGCTGCCCAGGGAAACCTGCCAATCATGTAGCCTGTCATATTCAGCTTCTGGGAGCCCTGGCCGGGGAATAAAAGTCCTACCCTTGTTTTATCGGCGCGATTGCCGATGATGATATTTTTATCCGCGTCATGGAAAACGCGGCCTTCTTCCGGAAAACTGTTGGTTATGCTGCTTCTCAGCTCCTCCAGCTTTGTATGCAGCTGATATTTGTTTGTTATGACCACGCCGCACTTGACGGCATGGTCGGCGTCTGTCCTTTTACACAGCTCGCAGGCCAGATCTGTCACTTCTGCTATGCTGACGCCCTTTGCCTTTTTGATAAGAGTGTCGATTTGTTCGAGAAGAGCCTCCCTGGTACCGGCGCTGAAAACCATCAGCTCGGTCCTCTGATACGAGCTGAGCAGCGAGCTGTACGGCAGCTCTGGCATAAGCTTCACGGAAGGCTTTCCGCAGGATTCGACGGTTACATGGCTGTTTATCCCGCCGAAGCCCATTGCGGAGATTCCTGCCCTCATCACCCTGTCCGGATTCAATACTTCGCCGGTGAGGATCGGGTAAACAGGCATGTTGTCTTCCAAAAAGGCTTTGTTCGGAAAGTCGACATTTGCAGTCGGAGGCAGTACCCTTTGATTCACTGCGGCAACGGATTTAATGAAGGCGCCTATGCCTGCGGCCGCCTTGGTATGGCCAACGACGGATTTTAAGGACGTTATCCCCAGGCGCTTTTGATCCCG
This sequence comes from Bacillota bacterium, assembly GCA_023415815.1. GTDB lineage: Bacteria > Bacillota > Clostridia > Acetivibrionales > DTU013 > JAEZJL01. The sequence goes on from JAEZJL010000482.1 coordinate 9,963, forward strand.
CTTCGCATCCCCGAACAGCCCGAGAATTGCCTCAAGCTCGATCCTGTCTCCGACGCCGGTCCCTGTCCCGTGTCCTTCAATGAAGTCCACTTCGTCGATGCCGTAGCCGCTAAGCTCGTATGCTTTTTTTATTGCCAGGCCCTGCCCGTATGCGGAGGGCGTCATGATGCCGCCCTTTCCGTCCGAGGAAACGCCGTAGCCGGTGATTGACGCGTATATGCTGTCGCCGTCTCTCTCCGCCAGCTCAAAATCCTTTAATACCGCAAAGCCGCAGCCTTCGCCGGGAATAAAGCCGTTTGCGTTTTTGTCGTAAACCTTCATCTCGCCGTCCGACAGGGCTCCCACCCTGGCAAAGCCCGTCAGCTCGTTTATATCGAGGCTTATATCCACTCCGCCCGCGACAGCCATGTCCAGCTCCCCGGCCGCTATGCTTTTGGCGGCCGTTATAACGGCCAGCAGCGAGGAGGCGCAGGCGCCGTCGACCACGTATCCGCCGCCGTTAAAATCAAAAAAATTGCATATCCTGCCCGCGATGACGTTTGAAAGCGCCCCCGACAGCGAATGCCCCGTCATGGGCGGAAAAAAGGCCTTATAGCATTTTTCGAAATCCGCTTCAAGTGATTTGATCTCGGCTTCGCCGAGCCCCCTGACGGAAGCGGCCTCTTTGAAAACCTTGCCGACAAAGGGCCACCGCAGGCGAAGACTGTTTGCCCGCGAGGTTTCTCCGTTGAGGGAATTGCCTACGATGACGCCTATTCTTTCCTTTGCAATGCGTCCCTGCTCGTATCCGGAATCGATGAGCGCCTGCTCCGCTACGTCGAGCGCAAGCCAGTGGACAAGATCGGCGCTGTCGAAGATTACTTTTGGTATCCTTTTTTGTTTCCAGTCAAACACAAAACCGTCAATAAAAGCTCCCAGCCTGGAATACGTTTTGTCTACGGCCTTTTTGCTCCGGTCGTAAT
>JAEZJL010000498.1 GCA_023415815.1 Bacillota bacterium
GATTAGCATAAACCAGATAAAATAAAGGAGGTATTTCACATGTCCAAAATGAAAAGGTATCTGTGCCTGGCCCTGGTGACGGTATTCGCGCTGGCGTTCACCCTGACCGGCTGCGGCACAAGCCAGACGGCGGAGCCCGCAAAAACCGAGGTTGCTGCCGAACCGGCGGCGACGGAAGCCGAACCCGCGGCAGCGGAGCCTGCCACCAAGCTGACCTGGTATCTTGTAGGCCCCGGACAGGAGCCAGACACAGACGCCGTCATCGCAAAGGTCAACGAACTCATCAAAGACAAGCTCAATGTTGAGATCAACCTGACGGTACTGGCTTACGGAGACGCGTACAACAATAAGGTAAACACAATGCTCGCGGCAGGCGACCCCATCGACATCTGCTTCACCGCAGGCTGGGCGGCGGACATAAAGCTCAACTCCTCCAAGGGCTTTTTCACACAACTGGACGACTATCTTGCAAAGGATGACACCATTACCAAGATCGTGGGACAGGACTTCATGAACGGAATCAAAATAGGCGGAAAAACATACGCGGTGCCCTGCAACAAGGAAAAGGTGCACAACTGGGGCTTCCTCCTGAAGAAGGACCTCGCCGACAAATATCAGGTGCCCCTGGCCGACATAAAGAAGATAGAGGACCTGGAGCCGTACTTCGACAAGATCAAAGCCGGAGAACCCGGAGTGACGCCCTTGCTGACCGTTGAGCAGGAAGCTCCGTTCAAGCTCCTGGACTGGGACAACTTCAGCGACGACTCCATCCCCGGAGCCCTGTACTCCGACAACAGGGACACAAAGGTTGTAAACCAGTGGCTGGCCCCCGAATCCATCGCCTATTATAAAAAGATGGCGGAGTACGCCAAGAAGGGCTATCTGTCGGCAGACGCCGCAACCATGACAAACTTCAACGACCAGCTCAAGACCGGTAAATATTTCGCCTGCGTGCAGTCCCTGAAGCCCGGCAAGGATGCCGAAATGAAGGGCAGCACGGGCGGAATCGACTGGGTGCAGATAGACATCACTCCGCCGGTCATGTCCAACCGCGACGCTTCGGGCGGAGCGCTGATGGCCATCCCGACGGCTTCGAAGAACAAGGATCTCGCCTTCAAGTTCATTACATTGCTTTATACGGATAAGGACCTGGTCAACACGCTTGTCTACGGAATAGAAGGGACGCACTACCAGAAGGTATCCGACAACGTGGTCAAGCTGCTTGACAGCCCCAAGGCATATAAGGCGGGGAACGGCTGGAGATTCGGAGATCAGTTCAAAAATTACCTCGTGGATAACGAAGATCCCGAAAAATGGTCAAAATTCACCGCATACAATGGTAAGGGACTTGCGTTGAAGAGCCTCGGCTTCTCCTTCGACAGGTCTAAGGTAGAAGCACAGTGCGCGGCGAGCAGGGCGGTGGTTGAAAGATACTACAAGCAGCTGTTTGCCGGGGATACGAATGTGGACGGCACCGTAAAGAAAATGACGGATGAGCTCAATGCCGCAAAAGTAAACGAGGTCCTTACGGAAATGCAGAGCCAGTATGACGCATGGCTTGCCGCCAACGGCAAATAGCAGGATCGGATATGAGGCTTGACTACCTGGTAGGGCGGGATTTATTCCCGCCCTTGCCAGGTTGAAATGGAGGCTTGTATGAAATACGGGTACTTTGACGATTTAAACAGGGAATATGTGATAACCACGCCCGAGACGCCCTATCCCTGGATAAACTACTCGGGGACGCAGGAATTTTTCTCGATCATATCCAATACCGCGGGCGGCTACTGCTTTTTTAAGGATGCCAGGCTGAGACGGCTGACCAGGTACAGGTACAACAGCGTACCGGCCGACAGCGGAGGAAGGTATTTCTACATAAGGGACAACGGAGAGAAGGGCGGGCTCTGGTCTCCGGGCTGGGCGCCGGTAAGAAGGGAGCTTGACAGGTATGAATGCCGTCACGGTCTGGGCTATACAAGGATCACCGGCGAAAAGGACGGCATATGCGCAGAGACGCTGATTTTTGTGCCGCAGGATTTCAACGGCGAGGTGCAGAGGGTTACGGTTTCCAATACCGGCGATACGGTGAGGGACGTAACGCTTTTTTCATTCGTGGAATTCTGCCTGTGGAACGCTTACGACGACATGACCAATTTTCAGAGAAATTTCAGCACAGGCGAGGTTGAATACGAAAATAACACCATTTATCATAAAACGGAATATAGGGAGAGAAGGAACCATTTCGCCTTTTATTCGGTAAATACCGAGGTGTCGGGCTTCGATACCGACAGGAACGCCTTCGTAGGCCAGTACAGCGGCTTCGACGCCCCGAAGGCGGTAATCGCCGGGAAATCCGGGGATTCCATGGCCGACGGCTGGTCGCCCGTCGCGTCGCACAGCATAAGGATGGAGCTGAAGCCGGGAGAGAGGAGGGAGTTCGTCTTCCTGCTCGGATATGTTGAAAACGGCGAAGACGAAAAATGGTCGGCGCCCGGTGTGATAAACAAGGAAAAGGCCTATGCGATGAAGTCAAGGTTTTCCTCAGCCGCGCAGGTCGACGCCGCCTTCCGGGAGCTGAAGGATTACTGGAGCGTCCTCCTGTCCCGTTATAACATAAAAAGCCATGACGAAAAGCTGGACCGCATGGTAAATATATGGAACCAGTACCAGTGCATGGTCACCTTCAACATGTCCAGGAGCGCCTCGTATTTCGAGTCCGGCATAGGCAGGGGCATGGGCTTCAGGGACTCCAACCAGGACATCCTGGGCTTCGTGCACCAGATCCCGTCCAGGGCAAGGGAAAGGATACTCGACCTGGCCGCCACACAGCTTGAGGACGGCGGAGCATACCACCAGTACCAGCCTCTCACCAAAAAAGGCAACAACGAGATCGGCGGCAACTTCAACGACGACCCGCTGTGGCTTATCCTGGCCGTCTCGGCTTATATAAAGGAAACAGGCGACTTCAACATCCTTGAGGAGGAGGCGCCCTTCGACAGCGATCCCAAAAAGGCCGCGGCACTGTTCGAGCACCTGAAGAGGTCGTTTTACCATGTCGTCAACAATATCGGACCCCACGGCCTGCCCCTTATAGGAAGGGCCGACTGGAACGACTGCCTCAACCTGAACTGCTTCTCGTCGACTCCCGACGAATCCTACCAGACGACGACAAGCAAGGAAGGCAAGGTGGCCGAGTCCGTCCTGATAGCGGCGATGTTCGTATTCATCGGAAACGAGTATGCGCGCATATGCGAGAGCATCGGGCAGTATGAGGAGGGCAGGGCTGCCAAGTGGCACATCGCGAATATGAAGGAAGCCGTGATGAGGCATGGCTATGACGGCGATTGGTTCCTGCGCGCCTATGACGATTTCGGCAACAAGGTCGGCAGCAGGGAAAACGAGGAAGGCAAAATCTTCATCGAGACCCAGGGCTTCTGCGTAATGGCCGGAATAGGGCTTGAAGACGGTTCGGCCCTGAGGGCGCTGGATTCCGCCAGGAAATACCTGGACACTCCCCACGGCATGGTCCTCCTGAACCCCGCTTATACGCGCTATCATATCGAGCTTGGCGAGATATCCTCATATCCCCCCGGCTACAAGGAAAACGCGGGGATCTTCTGCCACAACAATCCGTGGATAATGGCGGCCGAAGCAGTTGCCGGCAGGGGCAGCAGGGCCTTCGAGTGCTACAGCCGGATAGCTCCGGCCTACAGGGAGGACATAAGCGACCTGCATAAGATGGAGCCCTATGTCTATTCGCAGATGATCGCCGGAAAGGATGCCTCAAGGCACGGCGAGGCCAAGAACTCATGGCTCACGGGTACTGCCGCATGGAATTTTATCGCCATCTCCCAGTGGATTCTCGGCATCAAGCCGGATTTCGACGGGCTTGTGATCGACCCGTGCATACCTGAGTCCTGGGACGGCTTTAAAATAAAAAGGCATTTCAGGGGAGCCGATTACGAAATAGAGGTCAAAAACCCACAGCACGTTTCAAAGGGAGTAAGGAAACTTATAATAGACGGCAAGGAGTTCATCGGCAACAAAATCCCCGTTATGAAAGACCCCTCCCGTCATACGGTGGAGGTCATCATGGGCTGAAGGCCCCCGGCAGGGGGCGCATCCGGACAGGGGGCGGTTCTTCGCCCGGAATTGCATACGGAAGGGGGACGGTTCTTTTTCGTCCGGAATTGAAAGTAACAGCGCCCGGTAACGGCGTTCTTGCTGACGGCCGTTTAATGATTGCTCCGTATAATTGTTGAAATTGGAGAACTGTCCCCCTCTACTTTGGAGAACCGTCCCCATATTTTTTTGGACAAAATTAAAAAAACAGCCCCGTAACGGAGTTCTTCCTGACAGCTATTTCATAGCTGCTCTGAACAATTGCTGAAATTGAAGAACTGTCCCCCCCCTTATTTTAGAGAACTGTCCCCGGCCTGTTTGGTGACAAACTGGCAAAGCCTTTTGACGCCTTCCTCCAGTTTGTCGCCGCTTACGTTTCCGTAGCCCAGGACAATCCTGTTCAGGTGTTTGCCTTTTATCAGGCAGTAATCCTCAACAGGGTCCACTTTGACGCCGTATCGGGCCGTATCCTCCCAATTGACGCCCGAAAAATCCCCTTCCTTGAATTCAATCTGAATGTGCATTCCAGACTCATCGCCGATAACGGCGATGCTGCTTCCGAAATATTTGTCCAGAAAGCCGACCAGCAATGCGCGCCGCTTTTTATAAATGTTCTTCATCCTGTAAATATGGCGGTCCATATGGCCGTCCCTGATGAAATGGGCCAGGGCCCTTTGCTCGATGATTGAAGTGAACATATTCAGTCTGCTTTTGGTCTCCTTAAACGTGCCTGCCAGCTGTGCGGGCAGTATCATAAAGCCCAGGCGCAGCCCCGGGAACAGCGTCTTGCTGAAGGTGCCCAGGTAAATCACCCTCGATGGGGCAAGCACCTGCAGGGGCTGAACCGGTATCCCTTTAAACCGGAACTCGCTGTCATAGTCGTCCTCGATAAGATAGCTGCCCGTCTCCTCCGCCAGCTTTATCGCCTGGAGCCTCCTCTGCACCGAAAGGATGCTCCCGGTGGGGAATTGATGGGAGGGGGTCAGAAGTATCAGGCTCGGGCTGCCGGGCTTACCCAATGCCGGTATGTTCATTCCGTTCCGGTCTACTTCGACCGGATTTATTTTATAATTGAAGTAGCTGAAGATATTCTGGGTAAAATCGACGGTCGGGTCCTCCAGGCAGATCGAATCAAACGAGCCGGACATCACCTGGGCAATCAGGCGGAAGCCCTCCGAAGCTCCGGCAATGATCATGAGCTGCAGGGGATCGCAGCGGATGCCCTTGACCCTGAAAATATACTGAGAGAGTATCCTCCGCAAATAAATATCGCCCATGACGCTGCTGTAATTATCCTGAATATACGAAGGACTGTCCGAGGCCTGCTTGAGATATTTACCCCAGAGCGCGACCGGCAGGGACGTGAGGTCCGGAATCCCGGTCTCAAATTCGATAACATCCTTTTTAGCGTCTCGCGGCCTTCCGGCAAGAGAAGGCGGGGCAGAAGCCGGGCTTTCCTGCGGGCTGCTCCTGATACCGGCCAGGACATAGGTGCCCGAGCCGGTGCGGCTTTCAAGGTATCCCTCGGCAATCAGCTGCTCGTACGCCTCAACGAGGGTGTTCCTGTTGATATTGAGCTCGCCCGACATCTTCCTTGTAGAAATCAGCCGCGTCCCGCTTTTCAGCTCGCCCGATTCTATCAGCGTCCTCATCTGGCTGCAGATCTGCCGGGTTATCGAAATATTCGAACCGGCGTCTATTTTTATTCCATACATAAAGCACCTCTAAAAGTGGCTGCTGAAAAATTAAATTATTGGCCCTTATGGAAGCCAATTAAGACCATTATAATATACTCATAATGTTTAGTAAAGGTGGGATATTCAATGAATATGACCAGAATGCTGGGCGGCTCGGGGATAAAGGTCAGTGCGATCGGAATGGGCTGCTGGCCCATAGGGGGCAATTTTACGTTCCGCGGCAAAGTGGACGGCTACGGCAGCGTGGACGACAGGGAATCAAAGCTTGCGATCCTCCGCGCGCTGGAGCTGGGCTGCAATTTCTTCGATACCTCGGACGTGTACGGTACGGGGCACAGCGAGGAGCTGCTGGGCGAAGCGCTGAAGGGCAGGAGAAACAACGCCGTGCTTGCGACGAAATTCGGTTACCTGTTTGACCCGGTGAAACGGGAGGCGTCCGGGGCTTACGACGTATCGGAGGCCTATGTGATAAAAGCGTGCGAAGCCTCTTTGAAGCGGCTGCAAACGGATTACATCGACCTGTACCAGATCCATGTGGGCGAGCTGAAAGAAGAAGAACTTCAGTCCGCAATTGCAGCTCTTGACAGGCTTAAGGCGGAAAGGAAAATACGGGAATATGGCTGGAGCACCGGAAATTCCGCGCTGGCCGGGATGTTTGTCAGACAGTCCAACGGCGTCAGCTTCCAGTTCGGGTATAACCTATTCAAAAATTCCGGCGAAGAACAGGACATAATCAAATTATGCGAAAAAAGCGATTATGCGGGAATCGCTAATTCGCCCCTGGCCATGGGCTTTTTGAGCGGCAGGTTCAATGCTGATTCTAAAATAGGGCCCGACGACGTCAGGGGGAGCGGCTTTGACTGGGTCCCGTATTTTATAGACGGAAAGCCCAAGAAAGATTTTCTGACAAAGCTTGAAGCAATAAGAGAGATACTGACGAGCGGAGGACGCAGCCTCGTACAGGGCGCCATCGCCTGGGTCTGGGCGCAAAGCGACTGCCTGATACCGATAGCGGGCTTCAAAAGCGTGAAACAGGCCGAGGAAAATGTAAGCGCCATGAGGTTCGGGCCGCTGGCCCAGGACCAGGTGGGGCGGATAGCTTCAATACTGAGCGGAAGCTAGAAGGCCGGACGGGGCGGCATGCTTCGTCCATACGAAAAAATGCAGACTATATAAACAAGCAAATCACAAAGCCCGGCGCCGCCGAGGCTTTTTCTTTATTTAGTGTGCGCAGCATGTGCGCTACCTTGGTGGTGAAAGTCCGCTGCGGGGGATTATAGCACCGACCACTAGCCGGTAACGGAGGTTCAAAAAGCAAGCGATTATAGGAATGATGTACTCATTTTCATACATAATATTGTTAAATATATACCAATATGAGCTTGAAAACAGGATAGTCAAGTGCTATAATGTACTTAAATCGATACAATAGTTATTAATTTAACAATCACCCTTCCAACGGAATCCACGCAGTCGGCCAATCCGCATTTTAATTTTTGCACAAGGATCAGCAGGCAAAACATTGTTAAAAAAAATTCAAACTTCTCGATTCTGCCAAGTGATTTGGTAACACAAGGAGGTCTTATGAGCGGACAGTTGAAACAATGCAGGTGCAAAAAGGAATCCGACCAGGAGAAGTACGAAAGGATCGCGGAGATCATCGCGGAATATGCGGGAAAGGAAGGCAGCCTCATACAGATCCTGCATCTGGCGCAGGGGATTTACGGCTATCTACCCCTGGAGCTCCAGCAGTTCATAGCGGATAAGCTCGGCAAGCCCCTTTCCGAGGTACACGGCGTAGTGACCTTTTACTCCTTCTTTTCCACGAGGCCCAAGGGCGAATATACCATCAGGGTGTGCCTGGGCACGGCATGCTATGTGCGCGGCGGAAAGAAGATCGTGGAAAGGCTGAGGGAAATACTGGACATCGGTATCGGCGAAACCACGCAGGACGGCAAATTCACGCTCGAAGTCATGAGGTGCATAGGCGCCTGCGGCCTTGCGCCGGCGATGACCATCAACGATAAAGTATACAAGCAGGTCAACCCCGACAAGCTCCAGGCCGTGATCGAAAAATATTATTGAAGGCAGGCGAGAAAAAATGAGTGTACAGTTGAAGGCCAACACCAGGGAGGACCTGCAGGCAATAAAAACGGCCTGCGGCGAAGAGCTGCTGAAATATGACTACAAGATACTGGTTTGCTCGGGCGCGGGCTGCGTCTCCTCAAACTGCCACGCGGTCAGGGACGCCCTGATAAAGGTTCTCGAGGAGCAGAAGCTGGCGGACAGGGCGCTGGTCGTGGAAACAGGCTGCATAGGGACCTGCGACCTGGGGCCGGTCATGGTCGTCATACCGGCTGACAGCGCTTCTAAAAAAAGATTTGACGCGAATTCGGGAATTTTCTATACGAAGCTGGCGCCCGGCGATATTCCGGCAATCGTTTCATCGCATATAGGGGCTGGGAATATAAAAATTTCCGCCACGTATTTTGACGGCAGGAAGGGCGAGCATGTGCCGCGTCTTAAGGATATCGACTATTTTAAAAACCAGGTCAAGATAGCGCTGCGCAACTGCGGCAGCATCGATTATTCGTCGCTTGCGGAATACATAGCAAACGACGGCTATATGGCGATAAGCAAAGTCCTTGGCGGAATGAGGCCGCAGGATGTCGTGGAGGAGATAAAAAAATCCGGACTGAGGGGCCGCGGGGGCGGAGGATTCCCGGCAGGAATCAAGCTGGAGTCCGGCATGAAGGCCCCGGGAAAGGTCAAGTACCTTGTCTGCAATGCCGACGAAGGCGATCCCGGCGCGTTTATGGACCGGAGCATACTGGAGGGCGACCCCCATTCAATCATCGAAGGGATGATGATTGAAGGCTACGCCATAGGCGCGTCAAAAGGCTATGTCTATGTCCGGGCCGAATACCCGCTTGCGGTCGAGCGGCTTGATTATGCGATAAAAAGCGCTCGTGAGGCGGGGCTTCTCGGAAAAAACATCCTCAATTCGGGCTTTGACTTCGACATTGAAATAAGAATAGGCGCGGGCGCGTTCGTATGCGGCGAGGAGACCGCCCTGATGGCTTCCATCGAGGGCGAGCGCGGAGAGCCGAGGCAGAAGCCTCCCTTCCCGTTCCAGAAGGGCCTGTTCGGGATGCCCACCATCATAAACAACGTTGAGACGCTGGCAAACGTGCCCCCGATAATTTTGAAGGGCAGCGGATGGTTTGCGGGCTACGGTACCGAGAGCAGCAAGGGCACCAAGGTATTCGCGCTTGCGGGCGATATAAACAATACCGGTATCGTCGAGGTGCCGATGGGCGCGTCCCTTGGCGACATCATATTCAATATCGGCGGCGGAATAAGAAAGAACAAGGAATTCAAGGCGGCCCAGACCGGAGGACCCTCCGGAGGCTGCGTCACAAGGGAAAATCTGAATACTCCCGTAGATTACGATTCCCTCATAAAGCTTGGGGCGATCATGGGCTCGGGCGGACTCATCACCATGGACGAGGACACCTGCATGGTCGACATGGCGAGGTTTTTTATGGAGTTCATACAGGATGAGTCCTGCGGCAAATGCGTCCCCTGCAGGCTCGGTACCAAAAGGATGCTGGAGATCCTGGAGAGGATCACCCACGGCCAGGGCGAAGAGGGGGATATAGAGACCCTTGAGGAGCTCGGCAGTATGATCAAGGAGGCAGCCGTATGCGGGCTCGGACAGACGGCGCCGAACCCGGTGCTGAGCATGATCCGGAATTTCCGGGAGGAATATGAGGAGCATATCAAATACAAGCACTGCAGGGCCGGGGTCTGCACCGACCTTTTCATCTCGCCGTGCCAGAACGCATGTCCAGCGGGCGTGAATGTGCCAGGCTATGTCGCGCTGATAGCCGCCGGCAGGCTCCGCGACGCATATAACCTCATAAGGAAGGAAAACCCGTTCCCTGCGGTCTGCGGAAGGGTCTGCACGCACGAATGCGAGAGCAAATGCAGGCGCGCGCAGCTGGATGAGCCCATATCCATCTCCGACCTGAAGCGGTATGTGGCCGATTATGTGCTTAAAAACGAAGAACCGTATATGGACCTAGTATTCCCGAAAAAGGGCAAAAGCATCGGGATAATCGGCGCAGGGCCTTCCGGCCTTACCTGCGGCTATTATCTCGCAAGGCTCGGCTACGACGTCGACGTCTACGAGCAGCAGCCCGTGGCGGGCGGCGTGCTCGCCTTCGGCATACCCGAATACAGGCTTCCCAAGGAAGTGCTGCAGCATGAGATAAAAATGATCGAGCAGGTGGGCGTGAGGATACACCTGGATACCGAGGTGGGCTCGGACGTCACCTTCTACCAGCTGAAGAGCAGGCATGACGCCGTGTACATTTCGACCGGCACTCAGTTTTCAAATCTTATCAACATACCCGGCGAGGATCTGAAGGGCGTTTATCATGGCCTGGACTTCCTGCGGGACGTCAATCTCGGGCACGAGGTGAAGGTCGGCGCTTCGGTCGCGGTAATAGGCGGCGGAAATACGGCGATCGATGCGGCCAGGACGGCGGTGAGGCTCGGTGCCTCCGAGGTCACCATACTCTACAGAAGGCTAATCAAAGATATGCCGGCGGATTACCGCGAAATCAGGGACGCCGTCGAGGAAGGCATAAAAATCATCCCCCTGGTTGCGCCTGTGGCCTTTATAGGCAAGGACAGGGTAAGGGAAATAGAATGCATAAGGATGGAGCTTAAGGATTTCGACAGCAGCGGAAGAAGGAAGCCGAAGCCGGTACAGGGCTCGGAATTCACGCTCAAGGTGGATATGGTGATACCGGCGGTAAGCCAGTATTCCGATCTGCCCTTCATAAACAGGGATGAGGTGGAGGTAACTCAGTGGGGCACCTTCATCACCGACCGCGACACCCTCATGACCAAGATGAAGGGCGTGTTTGCGGGCGGGGATGTGGTAAGGGGCTCCGATACGGTAATCACGGCAATCGCCGACGGCAAGACCGCCGCAAAGGCGATAGACCGTTACCTGGGCGGCAGCGGAGTGCTGAATACGGGCGAGGAGATCGACATACCCAGACCGGCGGACGAGAAGGAAATCGTAGAGCATGAGAGGTTCCCGATGAAGTTCCTGCCGCCGGAGCAAAGAAAGGAAAATTTCAGCGAGGTAGCTGTAGGCTTCCACAAGCTCAATGCCATAGCCGAGGCCATGAGATGCCTGAGATGCGACAGGAGGGGTTGTTAATGGTTAATATGACGATCAATAACAGGAGGGTCATGGCCGAGGAAGGTCAGACGATACTTGAAGCGGCCAGGGCGAACAATATATTGATACCTCATTTCTGCTATCTTGAAGGCGTCCACCAGATAGGCTCCTGCAGGATATGCGTTGTCGAGGTCGAGGGGGCGAAGAGCCTGCAGGCCTCCTGCATGGTTGCGGTAAAAGAGGGAATGGTGGTAAGGACCAACACCGAAAAGGTCAAAAAAGCAAGGAAGCTGCTGTACGAGCTCATGCTGTCCGACCACCCGAGGAACTGCCTGAGCTGTACAAGGAACCAGAACTGCGAATTCCAGAAGCTGGGCGAGCTCATGCAGATCAACGAATTCAGGTTTGAGGGCGAAAAATCCAGGACCTTCATCGACGCCGGGTCGCCTTCGATCGTGCGGGATACTTCAAAGTGCATCCTGTGCAGGAGATGCGTGACCGTATGCAACCAGATACAAGGGGTCGGCGTGCTGAATGTGCAGAAAAGGGGCTTTAAAACGGTCATAGGCCCTGCCGACGAGCTGCCGCTGAACTCCGTCAACTGCGCTTTCTGCGGCCAGTGTACGACGGTATGTCCCGTGGGGGCGCTCCAGGAGAAGGATTCGACGCAAACCGTATGGGACGCTCTGTTTGACAGGTCAAAGCGGGTCGTTATCCAAACCGCTCCGGCAGTCAGGGCCGCGCTCGGAGAGGAATTCGGCTATGAGCCGGGGACGCTTGTGACGGGGAAGATGGCGTCCGCACTGAGGGAAATGGGCTTCAACGACGTATTCGATACGAATTTTGCGGCGGATCTGACAATCCTCGAAGAGGGCAACGAGCTTCTGAAAAGGCTGACGGAGGCGCTAACAGGCAAAGGCGCCGCGCTGCCCATGATCACCAGCTGCAGCCCCGGCTG
>JAEZJL010000502.1 GCA_023415815.1 Bacillota bacterium
CTGAAGCACCTGAGCAATTTCTACAGGCTGAGTCTCAGCAAGGGCAGGAATATCGTCAGCATCAACGATGAGATCGAGCATGTGAGAAGCTATCTGAAAATACAGCAGATAAAATCAAACGACGCGATAACGGCGGAATACAACATTTCTCCGGTCATTCTGGAATATTTCATACCCAAGCTGATTCTCCAGCCCATTGTGGAAAACGCCATCATCCATGGGATACAGGAAACCGAGGAGCAGAAGGGAACTATACAAATCGAAGGCTTTGCGGAAAACTCCCTGATAAAGCTAAAGGTCAGGGATAACGGAGTGGGCATGAGCCCGGAGAAGCTGGAGCAGATACGCGGGAAAATCACCGCGGACAGCGACGGCTCCGGAAGCTACGGACTGAGGAACGTAAACCAGAGAATAGCGCATTATTTCGGCAAGGACTACGGAATAAACATATCGAGCGCCGAGGGGGAGGGGACGGTGGTCGAGGTATTTTTCCCGCAGGCAATGCTCGGCGGGTATGATTAAAATATTAGACACCCTGATTACAATCCTGTCTCCTTTATAGGCATGAGGGTTCATGGTAGGATACTCCTGTAAGACGGCCTTAAGATTCAATATATACGGGAGGTGTCTTTATGAACAAGGCTGACACACGTTACGACGACCTCATGGGAGGGACCATCACACAGAGCGAGATCGACGGAATCATGGAGCATTACCTGCACGGCGACGTCCCGAAGGGTCCGTTCCTTGCAGAAGGGAAGGATTGCCTTATCAAGGACAAGGACGGAAACGAGTATATCGACTGCCAGGCGCAGGCATGGGCGCTCAACAGCGGGCACTGCGTCGAGGAAATCAATAAGGCCATCATCAGGCAGCTTGGAATCCTATCGCATGCCAGGCCCATCCATGATACCTTTCCGAGAGTGAGGCTCATCGAAAAGCTTTCGGAGATCGCTCCGGGGGATCTGAAGCAGGTCGGGCTGTCGCTCAGCGGCTCAACGGCTTCGGAATCCGCCTTTAAGCTGGCCATGATCAACAGGCCGGACGCGCTCAATATCATCACCTTATACGGCGCATGGCACGGCAACTCCATCGCCACCATCGCCGCATCCTGGACTCCGACCCAGGCCAGAGGCGTCGACCAGTATGGCTTCGGCCTCAGGTTCAAGCCCTTCCTGCACAATTTTTTGCGGGCTCCCAATCCGTATTGCTACCGGTGCCATTTCGGAGAAAAGTATCCGAAATGTAATATGACCTGTGCAAAGGTGTTGGAGCTGACCATTTCAAAGGCTGCAAGTGGGCCCGTTGCGGCGGTTTACCTTGAGCCGCTCCAGGGAGTCGGGGGACAGATACCGGCGCCCAGGGAATACCTGCAGGAGGTCAGGCGGATATGCGACAAATACGGCGTCCTCATGATGTACGATGAGGTGCAGACCGCCTTCGGACGGATGGGGACCATGTTCGCGGCGGAGTATTACGGCGTTATGCCGGATGTCATCGCATGTGCGAAGGCGTTGGGTAACGGGTGGCCTGTGGGCGCGGTGTTGACCAACAAAAAGGTCAAGGGCTTCGACCCTGTGGGCGAGGACGCATATACGAATATGAATAATGCCGTCATTCACGCGGCGGCGATTGCAAATCTCAATTTCATCATCGAGAAAAAGCTCTGTCAGAATGCCGAGAAAATGGGCAGATATATCACCGGGAAGCTCAAAGAGCTTCAGAAAATCTATCCCGAGATGGGAGACATCCGAGGCCCTGGCCTGCACATAGGCGTCGAGCTTGTAAAGGATCCGGTATCAAAGGAACCCGCGGACGACGAGACCATGACGGTATATAACACAGCCGCTCAGAACGGCGTATTCTTCGGACTTGCGGGCGCTATAAAAAATGTCGTTAAAATCAAGCCTCCGCTGACCGTAAACATTGAAACGGCGGACAAAATACTGGCCGTATTTGAAAAAGCCCTGAAAGCGGCCTTCAGGAAATAATCCGGTGCAATAGCATGAAAAAGCAGGGGTGAGGTCTATGAACTCAAAAAAGGGATTTGCATATTTTTGCAGGATTCCGTTATGGATATATATGCTGCTCATCGTAGCGTTTCCGATGCTGTATGCGCTGAATATCAGCTTCAGGAAGTTCAGCTTCGCCCTTCCGGGCTATAATGGGCAGTTTGTGGGGCTGGAAAATTATCTGAGGGTGTTCTCGGATGCCCAGTTCTGGAATTCGCTGAGGGTAACCTTTATCATACTTGCCGTTACCATCCCCTTGCAGCTCGTGTTCGGTTTTCTGATCGCATCCCTGCTTTTCAAGGGACTGAAGGGCACGAGGCTTTTTACGTCGGTCATCCTGCTTCCGATGACCATTGCCCCGATTGTGGTGGGCCTGATAAGCCGTCTGCTGCTCATGGACAGGTTCGGCCTGATTGCCTATTACCTGGAGCGTACCGGACTGTTTGAAGATAAATCCATCCTGGGCACGCCGCTGACCTCCCTGTGCGCGATCATTACAATGGACGTGTGGCACTGGACCTCCTTCATGGCGCTCATCATGCTGGCAGGGCTCCAGGCCTTGCCGCAGGAGCCTTACGAGGCGATAAAAATAGACGGCGGAAGCAGATTCCAGACCACCGTATACATCACCATACCCCTGCTCCTGCCCATCATATTGACGTCCGTCCTGCTGAGGGTCATCGACCTGTTCAGAATATTCGACGAGATATTGATTCTCACAGGCGGAGGGCCGGGAACCAGCACCGAATCCGTTGAAATGTTCACATACAAGGTGAACTTCCATAACTGGGATATGGGCTATGGGGCAAGCATAGGGATTATAACCTTTCTGATCGTGCTTGCGGGCAGCCTGTCGGTGCTGAAGCTTCTCGGGAGGGGGCAGACCGACCAATGAGAAAGGGGCGTGCAATGAACGGCAAGAATAGAGTTAAAGCAGCGTTATACGTTTTATTGGCAGTCATTTGCATCATCTCGTTTTTCCCGTACATCTGGATGATGATAGGCTCCTTTAAAGAAAGGGTGGACCTTTTCTCGATACCTCCGTCGCTGGTATTCAAGCCGACGCTGGAGAATTATATCCAGGCGTTTATTGTCAAGGGCTTCAGCCGGAACCTTGAAAACAGCTTTATCGCAGCGGCGCTTTCAACGGCGATCGCGCTGCTGATCGGAGTACCCGGAGCGTACGGCCTTTCGCGCTCGAAAATGAAGGGGGACGGCGCGCTTATGATACTGACCCTTGTAATTAGGATGGCGCTGCCCATCATCATAGCCGTCCCGTTTTATATACTTGTCGTGAACCTTAAGCTGCTCACTACGGTTATAGGGATAGTGCTCGCGCATTCGGTGCTTACCCTGCCGCTTCTGGTCTGGATGATGAAGAATTTCTTCGACACCATCCCGGCCGACATAGAGGAGGCGGCCATTATAGACGGATGCTCGATGGCCGGGGCGTTCCTGAGGGTTTCGCTTCCTCTGGTGCTCGGCGGCCTGTCCGCGACCGTGATACTCTGCATCATCACCTCGTGGAACGAATATCTGCTGGCAAGTGTCCTGACAACGTTCAAGACCGTCACGCTTCCGGTCGCCATACCGAACCTGATAACTTCAAAAGGTACGGCCTGGGGCGAAATATGCGCAATAGGCACCGTTGTGTCGTTGCCGATAGCCATATTCACCATATTGGTACAGAAGTATCTGGTAAAAGGAATGACAATGGGGGCAATAAAGTAGCGGTTTTACAATTCCTGCAAAGGCGCAGGCCGCAAACGGATGAGGCAGGTCGGGCGCCCGGCCTGATAGCATTATATATCCTATTAGGTAATAAAGAGAGGACGTGTTGATTGTGAACAGGAAGTCAATGATATCCATGGCAATTGTAATGGCAATGCTGCTCTTGACGGCCTTATCCGGCTGCTCCGGAGGGGTCGGGGATAGCGGTTCGAATTCCGCTGCCGCGGGCTCTCAGAGCAATCCGGCAGGCGAGGGCGCCAAGGCCGTCACAATAAAATTCATGGCCGAGGCCTCGGGCGTCACCGATGCGATGGAAAGCCTCATTCCCGATTTTGAGCAGAAAACGGGCATCAAGGTCGAGGTGGAGAAATATCCCTATGATACCGTCGTCCAGAAGGCAATGCTGGACTTTACCTCAGGGACGAGGATATATGATGTCCTCTCGCTCCCGTATGAATTTCTGGGCCGCGTCGTTGAAAAGGGGTATATCCAGGACATAGAAAAGTTCCTGGCAGACAAGAGTCTGACGCCGGAGGACTTTGACGCGGACGACATCATACCCGCGATGTGGAAGGCCAGCGCGAGCTGGAAGGACAAGTATTACGGCTTCCCCTCCAATGCCTGCATCATGTTCCTGTGGTACAGAAAGGATTTGCTGGACAACGAGGGGGAAAAGGCCGCTTTCAAGAGCCGCTACGGCTATGAGCTGGCCGTGCCCAAGACGACGAAGGAATACTATGACGTGACCGAATTCTTTACGAGGAAGGCGGGCGAAAAACTGGCGGGCGAGACGCTTGCGGACAATTTCTACGGTCTGGCCACCATGTCCAAGCGCCATACGGCGCTGACCTGCGACTTTTTAAACTGGATGTGGACCTTTGACGGAGGGGTGTTCGACGGCGGAAGGGATTCCGGCAAGGTCGCCATGAATTCCGCAAATAACCTGAAAGCGCTCGACTACTATAAATCGCTTTTGAAGAACGCCGTGCCCGGAAGCCTTGAATACACCTGGGACGAGCTTGTCACAGCCATGCAGCAGGGCATTATCTTTTCGGCGGTCGGCTTCAACGACTGTCTCCCGAGCATACTGGACAGCTCCAAGTCCAAGGTTGTAGGCAAGCTCGGATATGCGCTGACCCCTTCCGAGGCAAAAACGGCCGCGCATTACGGAGCCTGGACCTATACCATACCAACCGGCTCGAATAATCCCGAGGCGGCTTACAGGTTCATGACATGGGCGGTTTCAAAGGATACGCAGAAGAACTGGACCCTTCAGGGAGGCATCCCGTGCAGGGAATCCGTCTACAACGACCCCGACGTCAAGAAAATCGAATTCATGCCGATGACGCTCGAGGCCATGCAGATCAGCGATTCCCGCCCGAGAATAGCGGAGTGGGGCGAGATGGACACAATCATGCAGGAAGAAGTGCACAAAGCTCTGACCAACCAGATTCAGACCAAGGAAGCGCTTGACAATATACAGGCGCAGTACGAAAAGATTCTCAACAAATAATGCGGCAGGACGCCCACTTCTGCGGACGCCCTCTACGGAAGACTTTCGTAGAGGGCTTTCCATGGGAAGGCGGCAGATCGATAGTATCACCCCCGTAAAAAGCAAATTTTATGTATAAACGCTTTTTAAGCGCCCGGCGGGACAGTTATGCCCGGCACAGCGGGGACATGGAGGTTGCATATGGTAATTGGTGTTCCCAGGGAAATAAAAAACAACGAAAACAGAGTGGCAATCACCTCCGCCGGCGTACATGCGCTGGTAAAGCGAGGCCACAGGGTCTATATCGAAAAAAATGCCGGGGCGGGAAGCGGCATAGAGGACAGCGACTATATTTCCGCGGGAGCCGTGATCCTCGATAAAAATACGGACATTTACGAAAAGGCCGATATCGTCGTAAAGGTAAAGGAACCGCTGGAAAGCGAATACGATCTGTTTAGGGAAGGCCAGACGCTCTTCACGTACCTTCATCTGGCTCCCAACCCCTCGCTGACGAAGGCGCTCCTGAAAAAAAAGGTGGCGGGCATTGCCTATGAAACCATCCAGAGCGCCAACGGCTCTCTGCCCCTGCTGGCTCCCATGAGCGAGGTCGCCGGGCGTATGTCGGTTCAAATCGGCGCAGCCATGCTGCAGAAATACAACGGAGGCTCCGGGGTCCTGCTGGGCGGAGTGCCCGGCGTACTTCCGGCCGAGGTGCTGATCATCGGCGGCGGAGTGGTCGGGATTAACGCCGCGAAAATGGCGGCGGGACTCGGGGCAAGAGTCACCGTCATGGACGTCAACAAGAATAGGCTCTCTTACCTGGACGACCTGTTTTCCGGCAGGATAGGCACCTTGATCTATGATGAATACAGCACGGCGGAAATGGTAAAAACAGCCGACCTTCTGATCGGGGCCGTACTGGTCCCCGGCGCCAGGGCTCCCAAGACTGTTACCGGGAAAATGGTGAAAACCATGAAAAAGGGGTCCGTCATCGTGGACGTGGCAATAGACCAGGGCGGCTCCATCGAGACGGTGGACAGGGCAACCACCCATGACCGCCCCTGCTACGAAAAGTACGGCGTCATACATTACTCCGTCGCCAACATACCCGGGGCCGTCCCCAGGACCTCCACCTTCGCGCTCACCGGCGTGACGCTCCCGTATCTTCTGGAGCTGGCGGACAAGGGTACGGAGAAAGCGCTGGCCGAGAATGCTTCCCTGCTTCTCGGACTGAATACGTATAAGGGGAACATCACCTATAAAGCGGTAGCTGAAAGTATAGACGGGGAGTATGTG
>JAEZJL010000013.1 GCA_023415815.1 Bacillota bacterium
TACATGTTGCAAAACGGCGGCTTTTGTTATAAAATAATTTACAAGCCAAAACGGCTTTAAATCCGGGACAATAAAACTTTATAAGATGAGGAGAGATGAGTTTGATGAGCAAGCTGAGCAAAGACAATATCACGAAGGTCCTTCTTGAAGAGAGCGAAATCCCGAAGCAATGGTACAATATTGCGGCGGATATGCCGAACAAGCCCGCCCCGTATTACAGCCCCTTTACCGGAAAGCTGGCGACTCCTGACGAGTTGACGGTGCTTTTTCCTATGGAGCTGATCATGCAGGAAATGTCTGCGGAAAGATATATAGACATACCTGAGGAAGTACGGGAAATGTATAAGCAATGGAGGCCGTCGCCTTTATTCAGGGCAAGGGGACTGGAAAAGAAGCTGGATACTCCCGCAAGGATTTATTACAAATACGAGGGCGTAAATGCCACAGGCAGTCATAAGCTCAATACGGCGCTTGCACAGGCCTATTACAATAAAAAGGAAGGCATTAAGCGCATAGCCACCGAGACCGGCGCGGGGCAGTGGGGAAGCGCTCTCAGCATGGCCTGCAGCCACTTCGAAATGGAGTGCGTGGTCTACATGGTAAAGGTCAGCTATCAGCAGAAGCCCTATCGGCGCTCCTTCATGCAGACCTTCGGCGCACAGGTTTACGCCAGCCCAAGCAAGCTTACGCACGCGGGCAGATCGATTCTGGAAAAGGACCCCGATTCAACGGGAAGCCTTGGAATAGCCATAAGCGAAGCCGTCGAAGACGCCGCTACCCATGATGATACGCATTACTCGCTTGGCAGCGTGCTGAACCATGTTTGCCTGCACCAGACGGTAATCGGTCTTGAAGCCAAGAAGCAGCTTGAAATGATTGATGAATACCCGGACGTCATATTTGCCTGCTGCGGCGGCGGAAGCAACTTCGCGGGTATTTCCTTCCCATTTATCGCCGACAAGCTCAAGGGAACAAAGGTAAGAGCGGTTGCGGTTGAGCCCTCCGCGTGTCCTTCGCTCACCAAGGGTGTGTTTGCCTACGAT
Organism: Bacillota bacterium; assembly: GCA_023415815.1. GTDB lineage: Bacteria > Bacillota > Clostridia > Acetivibrionales > DTU013 > JAEZJL01. Next base: position 1,044 of record JAEZJL010000013.1, read on the forward strand.
TACGGCGATACTACCAAGAACGGTCCCATCGCCAAGATGTATACCCTCGGGCACGACTTCGTTCCGGCGGGCATACACGCAGGCGGCTTGAGATACCACGGCGATTCGCCGCTGGTAAGCCAGCTCTATCACGACGGGCTGATTGAAGCCCAGGCGTACGGACAGAAGCAGGTATTCGATGCGGCGGTTATGTTTGCGAGAAGCGAAGGCATCGTGCCCGCGCCCGAATCCTCGCACGCGATCAGGGCCGCGATTGACGAAGCCCTCGCAGCAAAGGAAGCCGGGGAGGAAAAGGTGATCCTCTTCAACCTCAGCGGCCACGGCTACTTCGATATGGCCTCCTATGACCTGTATTTCAGCGGAAGCATGGTAGACGTCGACTATTCCGAGGATGCGGTGAAGGAGAGCATGAAGCGCCTGCCGCAGATCGAAGACTGAAAATAGATAATAAACATCGGGAACCCGGTTCGCAGAGCCGGGTTCTTTCTGTCGGGCAATTTAGTCAAATACGGATGGTGCAATATTGAGAGTTTTTGATTTCCGCCTGATTTGTTCTGGTTACTCAATTTGAACGAATATATACCAGCGATAACACATATGTTAATTCAGCCGGTACGGCAAAATACCTGTGGGCTGCAACAATGTACGGCTGGAGATGATATTTATTGAAATGTGTGAATATGAAAAAAATGGCTTTAATTCTTGCAGGCGTCGGTATGGTTTTTATGCTTTCGGCCTGCCCTGCTGAAAAAGGCACAACCGGCGATCAGTTATCGGATTACAGACCGATGATTTATGTGCGGGATAATTTATACGGCGAAACAGCCGACGTCGTCGGGGCCTTGCCGGAAGAAGCGGCTTACATCGGGACAATTAAAAAGGTCGTGCCGCAAAACGAGCCGATGGTACGCGAAAATTTCTCATCAAACGCTTTACCCGAGGGCAGTGAAATTTACTATAGTGAATCAGAACCGGATGCGATTTATGTTAAGCTAGCGGACACCTCAAAGGAGCAATATTCAAAATATACGGCGATCGAGTAGCCAGGTCCGGATGTCAGGGCATGTAACTATTGAGTAGTTACGTGCCCTTTTTTGGGTAAGCTGACGGAAACGCCACAGATGCGAAAGGCGGGGGAAGCGATTTCCCGGAGACATTTATCTGCGGTTGCATTTTCAATTTATGCCGCCGGTCACGGCTTCTTTTCCACAAGCTTCAGCGAATAATTCACGGTGGCGCCGGCCGTGACATCGAGCTCCAGAGGGACCGGGGGCAGATACTGTGCGGGGAATGCGGTGTCCGTAAAGGAGACCGTGTAGCGGCCCTCCGGAAGCTTGAACACGGCGATCCCCTCCTGGTTTGTGAAGGAATACACCTTCCCGGGAGCGCTGCTTTCCTGACCTTCCTGTACATATTCCTCGGCAGTCAGCTCCAGGCTTTCCACAGGCTTATTGCCGCTTCCCAGCACCAGCAGCTCGGCGATCCCGGGCTTTTTGCCTTCGTTCTTTTCCAGATTGACCGTGATAATGGTGGTGCCGGCGGTATTGATGTCAAACTGGTAGGGGTCGGGTATTTTATAGTCTTCCGGGAACTGATAGGGGTCGAATCCGAGCTTGAAGCTCCCCTTCAAAAGGTTGAATTTTGCCTTGCCCTCCTCATCGCTGATTCCTCTTTCGGAATAGGCTTTTCCGCCGTTATCGGTCAATTGTCCGTCGAGCAGCATATGCAGTCCCTGAACAGGATCGCCCGACTCTTTGTCAACCGTCCTGACCTCCGCCGAATATATTATCTCGTCGCGCGCGGCCACCACAGCCGTATAGGCGTTTGCGCCCCTCAGCCTTTCAAGGGCGGCGTCCAGATCCTTTGAATGAAAATCCTCCCTCATGGCCTCGGCGTTAATAAAAAAGGCGCATACAAGGAAAAGAAGCAAAACTGCACTGAACAGCGGCTTGGCATTGGCGGCCAGGAACTTTACATAAACGGGGCCGGGACGGCTTTTTAGCATATCCAGCCTCGAAGCGAGGCTCTCCGAGAGCCTTTTGGGAACAAATCCGGGCAGCAGCCTTATAAGCAGGGCCGCGGCCAGCAGTACCGCTCCGAATACGGCGAGACCTGCAGCCGGACGCTGTATGCAGCTCAGGGCATATTCGTAAAGTATATCCTTGCCCACATATGCCGTCAAAGGAGAGGAGGCGGTATAGCCGGGCAGGTAAAGAGCGCTTGCGCCCAGCAGAAGGCAAGCCGAAGCAATGCCTGAGACGCCTGCCGAGGCCGCCGCCTGAGTCAAGCGGGTTTTTGCCTTCCGCTTACCCGCCAGCATGAGCGGCGGAACAAGCAGCGAAAACGACAGCAGCACAAGGAACACCGGGGCGTACAACAGTGTGAAGCTTATCAGCCGGATTGCGGAAAATGAGTTTACGATGTCGTTCCTGCCCATGTACATAAGCACCACGCTGAGGCTTATCCTGTCGATGCCCGCAAGAGGCTGCTCCACAGCGGACAAAAGCTGCTGCCCGGCTTCGTCAGGCGCCGCTGAGGAGGTTTCGCCGGCCGGCTTGAGATAAATATCCGGCAGAAAACGGGCCTCACCCGAGAAATATTTCATCAGGCCCTCGACAAGCGCGTCCGCATTCAGCCGGACCATTTCCGGCGTAGCGGCCTTGTCTGCCAGCGATAAAAGCTGCTCCTTCTGCTTCGCGTTCTCCGCGGCATCCTGTTCTATTGCTGTCAGATAATTTTTTAATGTTTGATCGGCTACTTTTTCCAGTTGACTGTAAATGTCGTATTTATCAATAAGCTTTAAATGAAAGGAACTGTTGAAGATGCTTCCGTCCAGGCTTGCGGAAGCCGCTGCGGCAAACAGCAGAAGGCCGGATGCCACTGCAAGCGCGGTCGTCAAAATCCTCCTCAAAGCATCCCCAAAGCTCATAGAAACCTCCATCAGGCCGGTACCGCTCCGGCGCAGGAATGTTCAGCCCGGTGCGTTCTTTTGCGGAACTGTCCCCACTTACATTATAGCTTTTTTGATACCGGCGGTGTTATGTAAAATATGGGACAGCCCGGTAGTGGCATTTATGAGGCCGTTCCGAAATATAATTTTAGTATGGCCGACAATCCGAAATACTACATTGCAAAGGGAGGCTCAACTTTATGGCTGAGAGAGATATCACCGGAATTATCCGTAAGGACAGGGAGGAAAGGAGGAACTCCCGCTTTGAGGGCAGCTTCCTGGAATATGCCGAGCTTGTCAAAAACAACCCAGAGCTGGCGATACTGTCCCATCAGAGGATTTACAACCTCGTCACGGCTCCCGGCGTGGAGGTCATCCGAACGGATGAAAACCCAAGGCTGCGCAGGATTTACGGAAACGATGTAATAAAAAGATACAGATTTTTTTCCGAGGATTTTTTCGGCATAGACAAAACCATCATGAAGCTGGTGCGGTATTTCCACTCGGCTGCAATGGCCGGCGAGGAAGCCAGGCAGGTGCTGTATCTGGTCGGACCGGTCGGCTCGGGCAAATCCTCGCTCATGGAATCCCTCAAAAGAGCGCTGGAGGCCAGTCCGCCGATTTACTGCCTGAAGGGCTGCCCGATGCGGGAGGAGCCTCTGCACCTGGTGCCGAAGCATCTCAGGGCAAGCTTTGAGGAAATACTCGGCGTCCGGATAGAGGGAGACCTGTGCCCCGTCTGCAGATACAAGCTCAAGCATGAATACGGCGGGGAATATGAAAGATTTCCCGTGGAATCCGACGGGTTTTCAATCAGGTCCAGAAAGGGCATCGGCGTAGTTCCGCCGGTAGACCCGAACAACCAGGATACGAGCGTGCTCGTGGGAAGCGTGGACATATCGAAAATAGACCTCTACCCTGAGGACGACCCGAGGGTGCTGTCATTGAACGGGGCCTTCAATGTGGGGAACAGGGGCGTGGTGGAATTTATCGAGGTGTTTAAAAACGAGACCGAGTACCTGCATACCATGATAACAGCCACGCAGGAAAAATCCGTGCCTTCTCCCGGAAAAGGCGCGATGATCTATTTTGACGGCGTTATACTGGCGCATTCAAACGAGGCCGAATGGAACAAATTCCGGTCGGATCACACCAACGAAGCCATACTGGACAGGATTGTCAAAATAGAAATACCCTACTGCCTCGAGCTGAACGAGGAGATGAAGATATATGAAAAAATACTGAAAAAGAGCCGCTTCAAGGCACATACGGCGCCCCACACCATCGAGGTGGCTTCCATGTTCGCGATTCTTACACGGCTTATCCCTTCGGCAAAGGTCGACCCCATGACAAAGCTCAGGATTTACAACGGCGAAGAAATTATGGAGAAGGGAGCCGCCAGGAAGACCGACATACTCGAGCTGAGGGAAGAGGCCGCGAGGGAGGGTATGACGGGCATTTCAACAAGATTCATCATGAAGGTCCTGGACACCGCGCTTTCCGAATCGGAATGCGACTGCATCAATCCCATATCCGTCATGGAGACGCTGGTAAGGGCCGTCAGGGAGCTTGCCGTCAGCGACGAGGAAAAGGCCAGGTATCTGAGATTCATACAGGATTCAATAAAAAAGGAATATAACAAAACGCTTGAAAAAGAGGTCACAAAGGCATTCATCCACGGCTACAGGGAACAGGCGGAAAGCCTTTTCAACAACTATCTCGACCACTCCGAGGCCTTTGTGAACAAAACCAGGATAAAGGACGCAAATACGGGCGAGGAGCTGGAGCCCGACGAGAAATTCATGCGTTCCATCGAGGAGCAGATCGGCATCACGGAGTCCTCCGCAAAGGGTTTTAGGGCCGATGTGACCGCATATATGTTCTTTGTGCTAAGAAACGGCGGAAAGCTTGATTATCACAGCTATGAACCCTTGAAGGAGGCAATTGAGAAAAAGCTGACGGCCTCGGTGCGGGAGCTGAGCAGGATCGTCACCAAAGCCAGGGTGAGGGACGAGGAGCAGGATAAAAAGTACAATTCCATGGTCGAGGAGATGAAGCGCAACGGTTATTGCGACCACTGCTGCAATGTTATCATGAAGTACGCGGCCAACAATCTGTGGAAAGACTGATAAACCGATTACAGGCAAAGGGTTTCGTAAAGTGGACGGCGAGGTTGATATATGGCGATTTTCAAGGAGTATGACTCCGGCGGCAAGGACCGCTCCGCGGAAGACAGGCGCAGGCACAGGGAGCTTGTGGAGGAGTCGATAAAAAAGAATATAGGCAATATCATCGCAGAGGAA
>JAEZJL010000018.1 GCA_023415815.1 Bacillota bacterium
GAATATAGCTTTTTGCCCTTGACAATGTCAATGCAGTATCCAAGCCGGTTTTTTCCGTTGGAATCAAGGTAATCCAGCAGCCTGTAAGCGTAGACCGCCGAATCGTCCCGTTTGAGGCTAAGGTCCAGCAATTTTACGGTATTTCCGTCAAACGGCTGCTTATAGCTCTTAAACAAGCCCTCATCCTCGCCGCGCTGACCTTTTATAATTGAGGACAAATCATCGTTCGGGCCGAGCTCCCTGAAAAGCTCTCCTTCGGTAATCGTCACGTCAAGAGGGCCGGATAGCTTAGGCAATACCAGCTTGAAGCTATCGTAGCTTATGTTTTCGGATACGTCCTTCAGCTGCCAGTTCACGGGATAGCCGAAGCTGTAGCCTTCCTCTTTATTGATGTAGCGTTTGAGCTCAGGTGCGGTCTCCAAGACGGCGTTTTCAGGCTCTTGCGTTTTAAAGGACTCCAGGATGCTGTCGAAAGCTTCAAGCGCCGAAGCGGGCGGATTCTCAAACCGGCTGCTGAGCTGCAGCCGGTAAAGCATGGAATTGTCCGAGGTGAAATAGTCGGTAAAATATATTGCGCCGGCAGTGGTGGCACCCTCATATTTTACATAGCTGAAGGTTCTTCCGTTGATTTCCTGCCTGCCCTCTTCGGTGGTACAGTCCGCGCCTTCCGCCGTTCTGACCGCCCCGACCGCCGCCGCTTCCGGATCGGCTCCGGGTTCAAGCGGGCTTGACGAGACGGAAAAAATCAAGTTCGGATTAATTTTAAAGCTGCTGTAGTGAAGCCTTCCACCGAGATTGTTCTGCATATAGGGGACGAAGCCGGAGGGATAAGTAAAGCTGAGGCCTGCCTGTTTGTCCTCGTAGAAAAGAAAGCCGCCGCCGGAGGAGAGGGCCGGGTAAACCCCCGCTTTCACTGCCTCCATAACAAGCTTATCAGAGAATACCGGGAGTTTTTCGGCCTGAGGCTTCAGACCGTCGGGCCGGATCACGGCCAAAAGCTCGGTGATCCTGCTTATGGAGCTTTCATCCAGGCCTCTGCCTGTCAGTGTAATCCCTATGCTGATCAGCGTATAGGTTTCATCCACAGGTATTGAAAGGTCTATATGGGTTTCTTCGTTGAAAGTCAGCCGGTCGGAGCTGAACAGATTATACACGTATACGGCGGAGTCCTGCCCGAATATGCTGCAGGGGCCTTCATAGAAAAGCCTCATGCCGGATTCGGAGGCCGGGTCGTCCTGCTCCCCGTACAGGAAGCTTGTGCGGTAAAGTTCCTGTACGGCCGGGATATAGCTTCGCCTCAGCTTGACATATTTGTCGAACAGCAGGTCCTCCGTTGAATTTTTATCGTTATAATAACCGCGGAGCGCTTTGAATGCGTCTCCGTCAAGAGTTTCCTCTCCGACCACTGCCTTTATGCCGGCGGACTCGTCGGACAGAGTGAACGTATCCTCCTGCGCGGTCACGTTGAAGGTAAGGGCGCCGCTTGACGTGACGGCTTCCCCTATGGTATATGTATTGCCTTCCCGGTACAGCTTTATGTCGCTTTTGGCGCTGCAGACGATAGCCGGTACAAATATTATTGAGAATAGTATTATAAATCCTGCGAGCTTTTTCATCATTATATTCCTTTTTTCAGGCATCCCATTTAATGATATCAGAGGAAATGCTTCTCCTCAATGGATGTAAACGACTTGTAAAACAAGTGAAACATTATTACAATAAGAAGCGTCAATGTCGTAATAATGTGGTAATATAAATATACAATACAGAAACAGGAATGGTGACGGATGGAACTGCATGAGAAGCTGGCAAAGCTTAAAAATGATTTGAGAAAAATGGAAAAGGTGGCTGTAGCGTTTTCCGGAGGGGTGGACAGCACATTTCTTTTAAAAATGGCGCATGAAGCGCTTGGCGCCGGTGTAATAGCGGTTACGGCAAGGTCCTCGACCTATCCCGAGCGCGAGTACCATGAGGCAACGGAATTTATAAAAGGGCTTGGCGTAAAACACATCACGATAATATCCGAGGAGCTTGAGATCGAAGGCTTTTCAAAAAACCCGTCAAACCGGTGCTACTTTTGCAAAAAGGAGCTCTTCTCCAAAATAACGGAGCTTGCGGCACAGAACGGCATCACGCATGTCGTTGACGGCACGAACATCGACGACCTGGGCGATTACAGGCCCGGAATGACCGCGCTCAGCGAGCTGGGGATATCAAGCCCCCTTAGGGAAGCCGGCCTGACCAAGGAGGATATCCGGCTGCTTTCAAAGGAAATGGGGCTTCCGACCTGGGACAAGCAGCCCTTTGCCTGTCTTGCGTCACGTTTTCCCTACGGGCATGAAATCACGCGCGAAAAGCTGGGGATGGTGGACAGGGCGGAGCAGTTCCTTCTCGACCTGGGCTTCAGGCAGGTGAGAGTCAGGCATCACGGCGACATTGCAAGGATAGAGGTTTCCACGGGAGAGCGGAGCAGGTTCTTCGACGAGGGGTTGATGGACAGGGTGCATGAAAAGCTCAAGGAAACGGGCTTCAAATATGTGGCGCTCGACCTGAAGGGCTACAGGACCGGGAGCATGAACGAGACTTTAAAGAAATAGCAGGTGTTTATATTATGAGGATAGGGATCGCCGGAGCAGGCAGGGTAGGCTGCTCGCTGGCTCTCGCCCTTGCCGCCGGAGGGGCGGAGGTGTCCGGCGTGTACAGCCGGAGGCCGGAAGCCGCGGCAGAGGCTTTCAACGGGACGGATATTGTGTGCGAAGGCGATGTACGCGGCCTTATAGAAAAATCGGACATGATTTTCCTGACCGTTCCCGATTCGGAAATAGCCCCCTTTTCCGCCCGCATAGCCGGACTGTGCGGCGGCGCGGCAGCGGGGAAGGTATTCCTTCATTGCAGCGGAGCTTTGACGTCTGCCGTATTGAAGGAGCTGGGAGAGCTGGGCGCCGTGACGGGCTCGCTGCACCCGATACAGACCTTCCCGGAC
>JAEZJL010000064.1 GCA_023415815.1 Bacillota bacterium
GGGTATGAAACCGGTCGTAGCTTACGGAAAGCTGTCCGACACCCGATTTCTTTATTTCAAAGAGCTTTCGTTTTGCGGCTTCTTCGGATACGGCCCAGAAGCAGTTGCTGATGCAGCTGATGGAAGAGGCGCCGTTATTTTTTGCCTCCAGGGCGTTTTCCAGAAGCTCCTCGAAGTGCAGGAAGGGCTCGCCGCCCGTAAACGAAATCATCAGCCTTTCATTTGCGCAAAGAAGCGCGGCGTCGCGGATCAGGCCTTTGATCGTTTCCTGCGAAAGCGTCTGCTCCTGCTGCTCCGACGAAGAATGAAGGCAGTGGCGGCAATGAAAATTGCATTTGTTGCTTTTCATAATCGACAGGTGCATTGCAAATCCCCCTTTGCATCTCCGGCCTCCCGGCAGCTTACAGCGGTATTTCCATTCTTACGGCGGTCCCTTTACCCTTGGCGCTCTCCACAGACAGAGACTTCCCGTAGAAGTGCCGGAGCCTTTTGTCTACATTTCTTACGCCGATGCCGTAGCCCGGCGCATCCTCATTGAGAAGGTCCCTCAGCCGCTCCTGCGATATCCCCGCGCCGTTGTCTTCCACAACAACGGTAAAGCTGTCCTTCCCCCGTACGGCGGATATTTTGATCGTCCCGCCCTCCCCTCCGGGGAGGATCCCGTGCTTTACAGCGTTTTCCACAATCGGCTGGATAAGCAGCGCGGGTATTTTGACATGGATATCCGGGTCAATATCGAATATAACCTCCAGGCGTCCGTCAAGCCTCGCCTTTTCCAGATTCAGATACGCTCTCATATGGTACATCTCATCCTGGAATTCCACCATATCGTCGCTGTTATTGAGGCTATAGCGGTTTCTCATATAATCGGACAGGTCGAGCAAAAGCGAATGGGCTTTTGTTGTATCCTTTTGAAGCCAGTAGGTGATGGTGGTGATTACGTTAAAAAGAAAATGCGGCTTGATCTGGGCCTGCAAGCTCCTGATTTCCGCTTTCTGGAACTGCTCGGCGACCCTTTGCGAGCCTGCGAATTTCTGTGAAAGCAAAACGCATTGGAGCATCATGAACACAAAAAGCCCTTTGGTCGTGTAAAAATTGCCCTGCATGATGCGCAGGTCGGAAAGAATATCGTTCAAGACCGACAGTAAAATAATCAGCGAGCCGATACCCATGATTACATATCCCTCGCGCCTTTTTCCTATAATACGGACGGTGACTGCCGCCAGTACCACGAATATGAACAGCGCATATGCCTCAAAGCCGTACAGAATCCAGTAAACATACCTGTAGGGAAGGAAAACCGCAGATAAGGCAAAAACGCCTCCCAACGCCATTATGAGCCGTTTAAAGACTACGCCCATTTCATATGGGTATATTCTGTCGTAATAGATAACAAACAAAGGCATGGCGCAGGCTAGAATCAAAAAGGATATTTTATACAGCACCTCGGGGTCATAGCCTGAAAACAGGGAATATATGCAAAGTTCCCCCAGAAACAGGCTCCTGCCTGAAACAAGGACGCAGAGGACTCCGAAATAAAAGACGTATTTCTCCTTTTTACGGAAATTAAACAACAGTAAGTAGAAAAAACCCGTGAAAACCGTACTGGAAAATATAAAGGCGTCCGTCATGAGATTTCTCTGCCTTATGTTCTGGATTTGCCTCCCGGTGCCCAGGGTAATGCTCTTTAAAATGCCTCCATTGCCCCCGATGAAATTGGAAACCTGTATGAGGATAGGTATGTCCGTCTCTCCGGCCTCTCCGGCGTCATAAAAAGCCAGCAGCGTTTCCATGCCCGCTTTTGAGCTTTGAGCCGAAGCTCCAACCGCCCCGCAGGACAGGACCTCTTTTTTCCCGATCCACATTTTATAGGAGGAAAAAACGGCGTCTACTTTTAATGCAAGCTGCTTCACGGGCCTGTCAAAATGCACCGTAAGACGGTATGTGGCATATCCGTCGCCGGGGAGCCTTTTTCCTTCGACGTCCTTTCCGTTCCAATATCCCGGTACCTTCATGCAGACCCCGCTTTTTTGCGCCGTGCGGGCGTCCGGAAAATCCTCGGGTTTTTTCAGGCTGCTCCAGTAAAATTCCCATTCCCCGTCCAGGAGGACGACGCCCTCCTTTTCGAAATCCCGGTCCTTCAGGTCGAGCACGCCCCCGGTGATCCCGGGAATGCGCATGGACTTATGCGGCGCGGAAAAGCTGAAGAAGACCCAGTATAGAAAAACGCAAGCCATAGAGACGACAAATACCAAATAAATATTGTCCATTGCGGCAGCTTTAATTTTTGCCGGGGTGTCCTTTATAAATATCATCCTATCAAGTCCTATGTCTTCCATGCCTGCCTTGACAGGCTTATATTCAGAAGCTGATTACTATCTCCTTTTCAAGCCTTGCGTGTCCTTTCAGAGCGGAATCCCCCTGGGAGGAAAAGGATTTGGGGCTGAAGCTCCGGGGAACCGTGTCGTCCGGTAAAAGCCCCATGTGCATGTAAGTTTCGGCAACCAGCTCGCTGCAAAAGTGCGTGCTGAGCTTTTTCGACAAAAGCTTCCTGATACCATCCCCGGAATTCTGCTGCGTCCGGTTCACCTGGTCCGCCGTGTCTTTGAACTCGGCCAGCCACCGGTACATAAGCGAATCGGGCAGAATCTTTTCCATAAGGCAGGCGTCGACGCCGTTAATACAAAGGCCTTTTACCTTGGTCTCCAGAAAATCCAGCAGCTGTCCTTCAAAAGAGCCGTCAACCTCCGGGGAGGCCCCGTCCCCTGTGCCTTTTCGGAACAGTCGGTTCAGGATCGATTTTAGAGAGCTCTCAAGATATTCGACGACCATTTGCGCAATCGTGGGAAATCCATCTGCGTGCACAGTCTCTATATACTGCCGCAGCGCTTTCATCATGTCCTGCGTCGTATTTGAATCAAGCCTTCTGAAGGCTACCAGATAGCCGTAATCCTTCAACAGCCTGAGAACATCCTCCAGGTAAACGATTTCCGGCCCGGCCTCTCGTTCCGCCTTTGTCCCGACGTCGATGATCCCCTTGAGACTGGGGGTGGAATGCCAGAGGAGGGGCCTGGAGCCGCAGTCGGCCTCCAGGCCGATATCCGACGGCCTGACGGCCATGCCGACATGGCTCCACTGGCAATTTTCTATAAATTCGATAATTTTGCTGACCTCCTCGTCTCCGTGGAATAAAATAATATCTCCGGTCTGGAGGCTGCCCGAAATTTCTTTAAAAGTCCCGCATGAATACGCCATGGCGTTCTCCTTCCAAGTAAGAGTTTGCTATGATTTGAAGATTAAATTAATAGGGATTAATACTGTAAGCTTACCATATATTTTACAATAATACAAATAACGATTATATTTTACTTTTATCGCTTTTTTATTTATAATGTTTGTAAAATTACTTGTAGAAATGGGGGATCCCGATCATGAAGCTGCTTTTGATCGACGACGAAAGCTCGGCGCTGGGGGCCCTGGAAGAAGCATTGAAAGCCTTTCCGGAGGTTGAAGTCGCAGGAAAATACACCTCCCCCTCACTGGCTCTTGAAAATATAAAAAGGATACGGCCGGACATTGTATTTCTTGATATTGAGATGCCTGAAATGAACGGCTTTCAGGTTACGGAAGAAATATTGAGGCTCGACCCGTCCGTCATGGTCGTTTTTGTTACGGCTTATAATGAATACGCTTTGAGAGCATTTGAAGTAAACGCTGTCGACTATGTTCTGAAGCCCTATACGACGGAGCGGCTCCGGTCTACGATCAGCCGTGTATCCGGACGGACAGGAAGGCAGCTCGCGGAAAGCAGCAGGGCCTTGCAGAGCATGAGCCGCCAGGCCCTGAAGCAGGGGATAAAAAAGGTGCCGGTATGGAAGGACGAGCGGATACACCTTATCAACCCCGGCGACATTTTATACTGCTGGGCTTACAACGGAGAGGTTAGCCTTGTGCTGCGGCAGGACTCCGTTTTCAAAAGCGCCCAGTCCCTGGACCTCTGGGAAGAGAAGCTCGGTCCCTACAAGTTTTTCAGATGCCACCGCAGCTTTCTGGTGAATATGGAAAAGATCGAGGAAATCATACCGGACATCAACAGCACCTATTCGCTGAAAATGCTGAATGTCAAGGAAGAGGTGCCGGTGAGCCGGAGCTGCCTGAAGGCTTTTAAAAAGCTAGTCGGCCTGTGAAGCGCCGCCTTCAGCGCAAATAGTCCAGAACGTCCTTCATCAGCTTACCGGCGGCAGGCGCAGCGTTCACTCCTGCCATCCACGATGCTCCCGATGGTCCGTCAAGTACGATAACACATGCGATTTCAGGATCGTCTGCGGGCGCAAATCCCGCAAAAACATTTGTGTAAGTGCCACCGGCTTTTTCGCCCGTACCGATGCAGCCTGTTATCCCATATCCTTCCGCATAGGCGTTTTCAGCAGTACCTTTCGAAACATTGCCTTCCAGCAGTGCTTTCATAATGCCGGCCGTTTCCCCGGATAGGACATTCCTCACCAGCTGCGGCTCAAAGCTTATATCCCCGCCGCTCTCCGTGCCGGTGAGCCTCTTGATTATCTGCGGCTTCATCAGCCTGCCGCCGTTTGCGATCGCACTGTAAGCATCCGCAAGCTGCACCGGCGTGATCTGGAACCTTTGCCCCAATGAGGCCACCGCCATATCGATCTCGCCCGGGTTTTCATGTAAGAGGCTTTGAGCTTCGCCCGGAAGGAGCAGTCCCGTCTTATCGTAAAAGCCGAATTCCCGTAAATGCCTGTAGAATTTGTCCTTTCCGAGGCTTAAGGCCAGTTTTGCGAATACGGGATTGCAGGAATTTAAAAACGCTTCTTCAAAGGATTCCTTCCCATGCAGTCTCCCCTGCCTCCAGCAGTTTATCGTCCAGGCATCAATTTTCAGCGGGCCGTCGTCCACCCTGCTGTCAGGCCGGATAATGCCTTCCTCAAGAGCCATTGCAGCGGTTATGGCTTTAAATGCGGAGCTCGGTTCGAAGGTGTCTTCTAAAGCTTTGTTCCTCCATACGGTATCTGCAAGTAGTTTCGTGTCCGCCAGGGTGCTTCCCTTCCATGTGCGCGGGTCGGCTCCGGGCGGCGCCAAGTATGGCAGGTTGGGGTCGAAATCCGGTCCGGATGCCATTGCGAGTATTTCACCGGTCCGCGGATCCATTATTACGGCTGCCGCCCCGTTTCTGACCTTGTAATCGTCTATTGCTTGATGTAAAGCGCTTTCAGCGATCGCTTGAATTCCCGCGTCTATTGTGAGGACGACATTTGCCCCGCCTGTAAGGGTCTTTTTCCCTTCTACGCTGACATCCCCGCCTTTAAGCTTCAAACTCTCTTCCATGGCCTGCTCTATACCGGCGAGGCCCTGACCGTCGCTCCCGGTGAAGCCTATAACATGGGCGGCCAGCTTATTATTGGGGTATACCCTTTTAGAGCCTTTCTCAATGATAACGCCACTGATATTTTCGTCCTGTATCCAGTCCCTTATTTTATCGCCGGTCTCCCTGTCGATATTTCTTGCTATTATTTCATACGTACTGTTTGCCGTTGCTTTTTCCAGTACCTTTTCCTTTTCAAGCGATAAAAAGTCCGCCAGAGCCTGTGCGATCCCACCGGCGTCCTGTCCGGCCGCCTTTATTTCCAACGGGCTCAACGTGACGGTATCCGCCGGGATGCTGACGGCAAGCTCACGTCCGTTCCGGTCAAGAATTTTGCCTCTGACCGGGAGCTCAGCTTCAGGAACTACAGAAGAATTTCCTTTGTCGACGACTTGAAGCGCCACGGTCATATTGGAAGGAACCGAAAAGCCCAGATGCCCGTTTATGAATAAAACGCCCGCCGTGCCCGACGCTATGGTGGCAAATGCAATAACGACTCCCAGGATTACGGACCGCTTTTTCAATATATTTATCAGTTTTAGCCTCCACTCCATGTTTGCCGCGCTCCCCCTGCTCATATCCGCCGTACCGTAAACCCAATGGCTTTCCGAAAAGCATTTGAGTATTTTAATAAGAGTCTCCGCATAATTCCTGCGTTCCCCAGGGTTTAAATAGGACAGCACAAGCTCGTCGCATACGGGCTCCCTGTCTTCTTTCATTTTTTTGAATGCACACCATACCAGCGGATTGAACCAGTGCAGGACGCACAGCAGCATTTGAAGCATACCCGTCAGCGTGTCCCTGCGCTTGAAATGGCACAGCTCGTGCAGGAGCACGTATCGGATCTCGTCCCCGTCAAGCCGGCCGGGCATATCCGCGGGAATCAACAGCCTCGGTTTGAAAGCCCCGCAGATAGCGGGCGTTTTTATATGCCTTTGGTATACAACCGGAATATCGGTCTTTATACCGGCGAGCTTTTTACAGTATTCAAGGGTATCCCGTATGGCGGCATTGCTGTAGGATACGCTTGTCGCCCTGATTTTATGATTCATAATCATGTTTACGAGCAGAATATAGCCTATAAAAAGGAATACGCCGAGGAGCCATATTTTACCTGCCGCTTCCGGAATGGTAGGTGAAAATATATTGCTTGCCATTATTTTTATGCCGGCGCCCTTATCCGCTTCTTCATTTCCTTTTACAGCAGGGCCATCTCCCATGTAAAGCTCGCTGCTCGTGTCCTCCCTGCCGGCCGCCGAACCCGGCGCCGTATCGCCGCCCGTTTCTTCCAAAATCCCTTTATCCGCTCGAGCAACGGTTTCCTCCTGAGCTGCCGTCGGCATCAATGGATAGGGAGCCGCAGAGAATTCCGGCGTATAGGGGATTATAAGTCTGACCACCAGCAGAAGCCATATGTAATAGTGCCACCTGGCCGACAGCCTCTCCCTGAACAAAGCCTTTACCAGGAGGATAAGGATTATAAGCGCGTCAGCCATGACGGAAATCATCAGAAGCTTTGTAAGAATACCTGCAAGCACAGCCTTCACTCACCTTTCCTGTCGAAATCAATCAGTTCCTTCAGCTTTTCCAGCTCTTCCCCCGACACCTTCTGGTGCTTGATCAGCCCTGCAATCAGCAGGCTGACGGAACCGTCGTAAACCTTTTTCAAAAAGGTTTCGCTCTCCACCTTTTCACACTCCTCGTGGCTGACCAGGGGGAAATATTCCCTCACCTTCGAATTGATGAGCCTGTATCCGACCGCGCCCTTTTCAACCAGCCGCCTCAGGAGGGTGTCGATGGTCTTGACGTTCCAGGTGCTTCTTTCTCCTACGGCCTTTATGATATCCCTGTTAAGGAGGGGCGATTTCTCCCAGAGGACTTTCATTACGACCCATTCCGAGTCGGTAATCTGAGGCATCGGCTTATCCATATGCACATCTCCCTTACAATTGTAAGCTACATTTTTACCTTACAACAGTAAGGCAAAAATGTCAAGACTGTTTTGGAAATTTTTTCAGCTTATTCATGCGGCTCTTCCGCCGCAATCCCTGTGTCAAAAGCTGTGGCTGCGGCATAGACTGTATTGCGGGGGGTGCAGCCTTTATGACGAATCTTGAGAGGATCCAGAAGGCGATCGAATTGACAAATGAAGTTAAAGATACCTCCGGCGAAAACGGTATCATACAGATGTTCATAGAAAACAGCATCTCCTCCCTGAAGTGCCTGGAAAAATGGATAAATAACGAGGAGTAGCCGATTGCGTACGCACCCGGCTGCTATTGCCGTAAGTCCAGGGATTGACTGCGGACTGTCTTTTTATGCCTAAACAGATTCACATCAACACCGGCAAGTCGATAATCGCATTTGACCAGGAGCTCATTTTTGACTGCAACCAGTTTTTAGGTTATAATATATTAAGGATTTGAATCATTGCCTTTACATTTGTTAAGGCTTTTATAGGTGATAAAGCATGACAATTACAGATATTAAAAATGCAGTGCTGCAGGTTGCACCGTTATATCCGGTGCTTAGCGTCGATCTTTTTGGCTCCTTTGCAAGCGGTGAAGACACAAAGGATTCAGACGTGGATTTGCTTGTATACTTTGATGAAAAGCTTGCAAGTTTATTTGATATGTCCGGCCTTAAGCTTGATATTCAAGATAAATTGAATACCCGTGTAGACGTGGTTGCAGGGCCCCTGAAGGAAAACAGCTTCTTGACGATTGATAAAACGGTGAGAATTTATGAAGCATAGGGATATTCAGTTACTGAAAAAGGTCATATCCGAATGTAAAGATATCATCAGATACGTTAATGAAATCGGCGAAAGCGGGTTTCTCAAAAATGATATTTACCAGAAGGCTACGGCAATGTCACTGCTTAACATAGGCGAACATGCCAACGCATTGTCAAGGGAGTTATGGACGGAGTACAGTAATATCCAGTGGCGAAAGATCGTTGACTTAAGAAATATAGTAGCGCACGGATATGGTGAATTAAAAATGGAACTTGTATGGAATTTATCTCAAAAAGAGGTTCCGGAGCTGATGAAACAGCTGGAAGACCTTTTGAGAAAAGCCTGAACATAAAGTTACATCCTATTTAGTCCAATTCTTTTTTCTTTCAAGCAGCTTTTCCACATGTGAACCCGAGGGACGGACGGCTTCCTTTGCGGAAGGGGCCTTGCCGGTTTCCGCCTTTGCTGCGGCTGCGGGTACGGCCTGAGGCGGTGTGTCCTTTGTTTTTGGCGCGGGCCGGTCCTTACGCCCCGCGGTTTTTCGTCTTTCCTCCGCATAGCGTATGAGGCTGCCTGCGGCAGCTCTTCCGGGCTCCAGCACAGGCGCGAGCTTTTCTTTCAAGAGACCGGGGCGCAGGTTCAGGCGTCTGAGCGCCACATCTGCCAGGAACAGGACAAGGAGGGCGGTTAAAAGCCATAGCGCAGGGTCCTTTGTCCCCTCCACTGGAGGGAGCTTGCCGCCGAATACCTGCGCCGGACTTTCCAGCACCCGTCCCCCTCCTTCGTTTGCGATTTTCTGAAGAAGCGCGCTTCCGCCTGACGAGGAGAGCAGATCATATTCCGGCGAGTAGGGCACGACCGTGCCTGCGCTTATCCGTTCGCTTCCGCCGTCGCTGCCGGACAGCGTCAGGTCCGCGATGTACACGCCGCTTTCGCCTGCGGCAAAGGAGCCCCTGTACTCTCCCGGCGCTTCAGGGAACAGTCGGATATCCTGTTCCGTGCCGTCAGGCCCGATGAGCTTTCCCGCAACTTCATCGGCAGTCATATAGGCGTCCTCCTCCGCTTTGACGGTGATAATGCCCTCCTGGCCCTCGATGCCGGATTCCACCGTATATCCCTTGCTCAGGTTCTGCTGTACAAGCCATGACACAATGTTTTTCCAGAATACGGCCGAGCCCTTCCAGCTCATCCAGTCCCCCGTCCAGATGCCCTGGGCGTCCGGCGTCCAGGCCACCGTCCTCCCAAGCCCGTACTGCCAGGAGGCCAAAACAGGGTCTCCCTCGTCGCTGGAGAATATGACATTTGCCGAGCCCTTCGCCGTGGTGGCGACATAGCCGTTAAGCTGCGGCACCGCGTCTATACCCTTGAGCAGTTCCGCAGAGCCTGTGAGCACAGGGCTGAAGGTCCGGTTATTCAGATATTTTTTCCCTGCGAGAAATACCTCCTTGGCAAAAATCTTGGGGATATCGGTGAACTCGTCGGTCTGGTAAAACCTCCCCCTGCCTCCGAGCGCCAGGGCCTTCATGAGCGGACTGTCCGCTTCCCTTCCCACCGCCACGGTGGATAATGTAATCCCCTTTTCGCGAAGTCCGTCGATCACGGGCTCGTAACCTTCCTTTTCCGCCTGGCCGTCGGTAAGCAGGATAATGTGCTTCAGCTTTGCATCCAGCTTCTGTATGGCATGAAAGGCCTCTTCGAGAGGCGGAAGTATCTGTGTGCCGCCGCCTGCCCGTATCGTACCTATCGCGTCCTGTATGGCCTTGAGATCGTCGGTTTTACGGGGCTCCACCACCCATTTGTAAGCGCCGTCGAAAGCAAGGACCCCGATCATGTCATCCTGCTTCAGCACCTCTGTCGACCGGATGGCGGCCTCCTTTGCCAGTTCTATTTTTTCTATGCCGTAATCTCCGCCGGTCATGCTCCCCGATTTGTCGATAACCAGCATAAGAGCCAGGTTCGGCTCCTCCTCTTTGGGCTTTATGTCCATGTTGACCGGCAGTATCTTTTCAAGCGGAGTCTCATAATAGCCTCCGGGTCCGTAGCTGCTGTCGCCGCCGGTGACGAGCAGGCCTTTGCCCTGGTGGCTCACGGCCGTCTCCAGGTTGGCCAGGAAGGCGTCGCTCAGGCTGTCGGCCGGGACGTTGGCCAGAATGAAGGCATCGTATCCGAGCAGCTCCGACAGCTCTGACGGAGCCTGCCCGGGGCTTCGGACAGTCACATGCACATCTCCCTTGAGTATTTCCTCGAGCTCACGGCCTGCGGCTTCATTCTCCCGTATTATCAGTATGTCCGGGACGTCCGTGACATACGTGAAGCTGGAAAGACTGTTGTTCTGAGCGAGCGTGTCGGAGTCCGCAGCTATCTCCGCCCGGTAGGTCACCGTGCCTCCGTTGACCGCCTTATCCGAAAATGCGAATAGATTGGTCCCCTTGTTCAGCAGGACTTCTTTTTGCGCCGTCAGCACGCGTCCGCTGTATAAGCGCAGGACGGCTTTAGTCCTGACATTGCTCTCAACCGTTACGGTAAGCTCCAATTGCTCGTTCAGATTGACCGAAGCGGGCGCCTTCAGCTGCTGGAGCTGTACTTCCTCCGTGACCGCCCCGGCTGTGGGATAAACGTCTACGACATAGCCCTTATCACGCATCTGCCTGACCTGCCGGAGAGCGTTGCCCGAATTCTCGCGCCCATCGCTCAGAAGTACGGCCCTTTTGTTGTGGTCCCACGGCATCAGGGACTGCGCCATGATGAATGCCTTCTCTATATTCGTAAACGACGGATTGATCCGCGTCTGGATCTCGTCAAAGACAGGCTTACGCGCGGAAGGAAGCTCGACAAAAGCGCTTTCGCCGAAATTTATTATACCCGCCTCGTCATTCCTTCCCATGCCCTCGAGGGCATCACGGATAAAAGCCTCCGTCTTTTCCCTCCCGCCCACGCTGTCGGAGGAATCGACCAGGAACAGGGTCGTGGTCCGGTTGGAAATCTGCTTCAGCGTCATACCGGACAGCAGCAGGACAACGAGCAGGAGGACAAGGCCGCGCAGCAGGATAATGCCCGCGCGTCTCCGCTTTTCAAGCCGTTTCAGGCTTTTCGAGGTAAAATATATGAACGCTGCCGCCGGGATAAGTATAAGCAGCAGCCATGGGTTGTCAAACTGTATAGCCATAAGTATATACCCGCCATTCTATAACCAGGATCGCCAGCAGCAGCCAAAGCAGCGGCATTTTCAAATCCAGTCCCTCAGCCGTCTCCCGGGTCCTGTCCGAAGCCGCAGTCTGACGGGGAAGCTCCCCGGCAGGTCCCGCCGCCGTAAATTCTTTTTCCGAAGGCGCGTTCACAGAAAACCGGTACTGCTTCGTACCGCTGCCGGATTTCTGCTCCAGCGTGTAAATTCCTGCTTTGTTTGTCCTGTCGAAGGCCGGCGCCGGAAACGGCGGCGCGACCGGTATGCGGACGCCGTCGGGAGCTATCACCGATACCTCCCCGGCCTCCGGATCTATCGGAAGGCGCAGGGAGTCTCCGGCATAAACGGCCGCAAGCTCCTGCATGTTTTCCGGTATGAGCTCCTCTACGGCCCTTGCGACGAGCACCGGAAAGAACGTCTGTACCGGCAGGTTGGTTTCGTGCAGGTCAAAGCCGAAAACCACCGCCCTGCTTTTACCGATATAGCCTTCAAAGGCCGCTGTGCCCAGGTCGGTCTCCAGCAGCGGGTCTCCCCCCTCTGGCGTCAGATACAGGTCGGTCTTGACCGCGTCGAAGGACATTTCCCTGCCGAGACCGTCGAAAAGCTCATGCTTTGAGGACCTTATAGAAGGATACTCAGACTGGCTGGCAACTTGAAAATAGTTGTTTTCCGGAGGCGCAAACATCATCAGGTGGCCGTCCTCCGGCAGCTTCTCCGGCAGTGTCCCGTCGAATATGTACAGATCATAGCCCTTCAGCTCCCCGGCGTCCTCCGGCGAGGTTTTGTACACCTCAAGACCGGGCAGCAGGGCGAGGGCCTTTTCCAGAAAAATATTCTTTTGGGTTACGAGCAGGACCTTCCGCGTCTGCCCGGAATACACCGCTTCACTGATGCTGTTGTCCTTTTCCAGCGCATCCCGGGTGTCGATCCTGCATTCCAGAAGCACCGCCGATTCCGGTATGCCGTCCCAATACACGCTCTTAGTTCCCTTTGCGCCTACTTTTACCCTGCGGGCGTCAAGCAGCTGTCCGTCCGCGTATAGACTGACGTCCAGCTCCGCTTCGGCGGCGGAGTAATTTGCAATGCGGCTCAAGGCGGTTATTCTCCGTCCTTCCTCAAGCGTGCGCCGGGTCAGGCCGACAACCGCGTAATTGGCCCCTCCCCGGTCGTACGAATAATATTTCAACCGCTCCTGCGGGAGCGGATTGCTCCCGTCGCCGAACCAGTATGCCTGCATGTCCGGCCCCTTCCTGAGAAGCGAGTAAGCCAGCTGTGCCGTCCCTTCGGCGTCATCCGCCGCATCCGTCGTCTGCAGGTTTTTTATTTCCCGTATCACCCTGTTTTTGTCTTCCGTGCCGTTCAGCAAAATATCGGTCGTCCCGCCCGAAGCAATGACGGTAAATTTCGTGCCGGGACGGAAGGAAGCCGCGATTTCCGCCGCATCCCTCCTGGCAGCCTCAAACCGGCTTGGCTCGGCATCGGTGGCCTGCATGCTCAGGGAGCGGTCGATCACCAGCAGGACGCTGCCGCCCTTTGCGTTTGCCGCCGGCAGGAAAGGCTGCGCAAGTATCAGCGCCAGCAAGACGGCGACCGCTATCTGCAAAAACATAAGAATGTTCTTCTTCAGCCTCTGCCAGGGCGCGCTTGCTTCCAGATCCCTCAGCGCATGGTTCCAGAGATACAGGCTGGAAATGACGTGCTCCGTATGCTTTTGCTTGAGAAGATATAATACGATGATGGCCGGGACTGCCAGAAGCGCCAGCAGGCCCGGCGGCGAACCCAGTATCAACGCCCCGCCACTTCCTTTACCATCTCTTCAAGCTTCATCGCCGAAGAAAAGGGATAATAATGCGCACCGTACCTGAAGCAGGCCTGCTCGAGCCGTCCCCTGAACTGGTCCAGCGCCTTTCCATAGGCGTCCAGCAGCGCGGGGGTCACGGTTATGTCCAGCACCGCGTTGGTCTCGCAGTCCACAAGCCTTACGGCTTCGCCGATATCAGGCCTGAGCTCCTGCGGGCTCAGCATGTGGCAGACATATACCTCCTGCTTCCTGAAGCTACAGTGTTTAAGGACCTCGTCAAAGCTTCCTCCCGAAAAGAAATCCGAAATCAGCACCGTTATACCCCTTCCGGTCTGAAGCCTGCAGCCGTCTATAGCCTGCTGGATATTGCTTTCGCCGGTATACCTCACATTTTCCAGCATATCCGTCAATCTGTAAAAAAAGTTTTTACCCCTTATATCCTTGCACATCTGCTGTACGCCGTCGTTTATGCAGACCACCGAGACCCTGTCAAAGCCTGAAAGGCCTATGTACCCAAGGGCGGCCGCAAGCCTGCGGGACGCCGTGCTCTTGTTCGGCTCTCCCCAGTCCATGGATTTGCTTACGTCGAGAAAAACCGTAACAGGGGCCTCCCTTTCCTCCATGAACAGCTTTACGAACAGCTTTTCAAACCTTCCGTAAGCGTTCCAGTCAATCCTCCTGAAATCGTCCCCGGAAGCGTATTCCCTGTAATCGGAAAACTCCACCGAGCTTCCCTTGCTGCGCGATTTGCGGCTGCCCGCAGAGGCGCCGTCCGCAGCGAGCTGCGAGTGGAGCGTCAATTGTTGTATTTTTTGCAGAAATGCGCTGTCAAACAACTGGCTCACATGCTTCCCATGTCCCCTGACCGAGAGCGGGACATTCCCTCCTTATCCGGCCGCCGTCCGTCAGCGGCTGTGTTCCATACCCTTGATGATCTCAGAAAGCAGGCTGTCTGCCGTCATGCCTTCGGACATACCCTCAAAGTTGATAAATATTCTGTGTCTCAGGGCCGGGTACGCGACCTGCCGGATATCCTCAAAGGCCACATTGAACCGGCCTTCCAGCACGGCCCTTATCCTGGCCGTAGAGATGACGGCTTGGGCGCCTCGCGGACTGGAGCCGAAGCGGACATATTTTTTTGTTATGTCCGGCGCATCCGCATTCTCCGGGTGGGTGGCCAAAACCAGCTTCAGCGCATATTCAAGCACAGGACTGGCTATCGGTATCTCCCTTGCTATCCCTGCTATCCTGATCAGCTCCTCTCCGTCCGTCACCGCCTCCAGGGTCTCCTGCCTGTTTCCCGTCGTCATGGTGACGATCCCGGCAAGCTCCTCCATGGAGGGGAAGGGTACGTGCAGCTTGAACAAAAACCTGTCCAGCTGCGCTTCGGGGAGCGGATAAGTCCCTTCCATCTCTATGGGATTCTGCGTAGCTAGTACGAAAAAGGGCTGCGGCAGCTCGTAGGTCGTATTTGCCACGGTCACGGTCTTTTCCTGCATGGCCTGGAGCATGGCGCTCTGGGTCTTGGGCGTCGCCCGGTTTATCTCGTCCGCCAGTACGATATTGCTGAAGACCGGCCCCGGCTGGAACCTGAACATACCGCCGTCCGCCTGCTCCCTGGCTATGATGTTCGTACCGACGACGTCGGCAGGCATCAGGTCCGGCGTGAACTGAATCCTTGAGAATTTCAAATCCATCACCTGTCCCAGGGTATTGACGAGCCGGGTCTTGCCGAGGCCCGGCACCCCCTCGAGAAGCGCGTTTCCGCCTGCGAGGATGCACAGGATGAGCTGGCGTATGAGCTCCTTCTGCCCGATCATATGCTTTCCGATCTCAGTCTCGATTTTCTGTACCGTCTCCACAACCCGGCGCAGATCCTTTTCATTCACATCCAATTTTTGAGCCCTCCCACACACAAAACTCTCTATTCCAGGGACTCGAAATACCTGCGCACCATATCCTTCATTGCCGCCGGTATTTCCGTGTCCTCCATATTGGCTACCGCTTCGCTTCCATATTGTGCCACCACTTCTCCGTAAGGCAGGATGGCGCCCTTTTGCACCGGCATGCCGTCTGTCTGAGAATACCGGCTTTGCCCGCCCTCCTGCTTCTGCCCTCCGACCTGGGTTGCAGCTGCGTCGCCGCCGAGGCGTTCGGGGTCATATAGCTGTTCGTAGGTCTCCTCGCTGCCCTCGCCGGGAGCGCGCCGCGCTCCGGAGCCCTCACCGCCCGCACCGCCAGCCTCCTTGTTGGTCGAGCCGTCTCCCGCGCCGCTGCCCCCGCCGCTACCGCTTCCGCCGGAGGACGAGCCCGTACCGGTGCTCCCGCCGCTTCCGCCGCTATCTCCGCCGCCAGAGCCCTGCCCGCCGCTGCCGGCGTTTCCTCCCGCACCGCCTCCCGCTGCGCCGCCGCTGCCTTCGCTGCCACCCTGCGCGCTTTCGCCCAGGGCCGCAAGTCCGGAGGGGCTTCCGGACTGTCCGCCGCTGCCGCCGCTCGAGCCTGAGGCGTTCAACCGGCTGTCAACTGCAGAAATACCAATTTTTGCCTGCTGCACGGCCTGCGCCAGCTTTCCGAGCGCCTGCGCCGCACCGGAGCCTCCGTTTCCATTCATCATACCGGACAATGCGTTTTCAAGCCCCTGCATCGCATCCGGCTGCGAGCCCGGCTCGCCGGATTCAAGCCGCTCCGCCGCTTCAAGAAGCTTTTCCGCGGCTTCGCTCTGCCCTGCCTGCTCCGCAGCCTGCCTGAGCAATTCCGACAGTTCCTCCGGAGACGGCTCGTCCCGCTCCATTTGCTGAAGCAGCTGCTCAAGCGCCTGCTTCACAGCGGCTGCATCCTTGTTCTGCGCGGCTTCGCCCAGCTCGCGGGTCGTGCTGTTCTGCGCCAGCGACTTGCCAAGCTCATTGAGCTGCCTGTCGGGGTCGAGCCCACCCAGTTCGTTTTCAGTTCGAGAAAGAGCTTTCAGCGCTTCTTCCTCGGTTTTCGCCTTTTTCAATTCCTGTGAGAGCCGCTCCAGCTCCTCGCTGATTTTCCGCAGCTCGCTGTCTGTCAACTTCCCGCTCTTCTCCAGCGTTTTTTTGACCGCGTCCAGCTTTTTGACCTGCTCTCCGGCTTCATTTTGAAGCTTTTCCAGGAATCCGGCCCTCTCGCGAGCGGGACCCGGAATCAAAAAGGACGCCGAGGTCAGCAGGACGCCAGCGGCCAGCACAAGAGCGGGCTTTACGGGAAATCTCAGGCGGTATGAGCTTTTGAAGTCCATGCTTCGGACAGCCTTCACGGTATCCTGCCTCTGGAGCAGCGCGACGGCCGATCCGTCCTGCCGCAGCTGCCAGGCGGTAACCACCCGCTCCTTGAGGCCGAGGGCATCCGCGGCTTTTATAAGGCTTTCCTTTGCCGGAAATAAAAATATCGAAACCAGCAGTCCAAGGACGGTAAACCCGAGAGAGAGCAAAAATATGGCCCGAAGCAGATACGGGACGGGGAGCCACAGGGAGACATAAGCCAGTACTGCGCTGATCCCCCCGGCGGCCGCCAGGCATACAAACAGGCAGCGTAAGCCGTTATTCAGATGCATCCGGTTCCTCAAGGGCCTTAATATTTTCAGTATCTCCTTTATACCCGTCCACCCGCCTTCCTCCGCCTGTGCTTCACGGGCTTCAGCTTCCATGCGCTCAGGCAGACAAGTATTCCCGATAAAACAAGGTCGAACAGGGAGTTCAGCATCCAGGGCGCGATATGCCTCAGCCAGCTTGTATCCTGGTCGGCGATCCTTTGGATGGAATTGAAGGTGTCAATCAGGGACATGCCGTTCTGTCCGTCGGAGATGAAGGAGGTGATGCCGAAGGCGGGAGAAGGGGATAAAACCAATGCAAGCAAGCCATATGTAGGCTCTACGGCCCTGGGTCCGAGATTAAAGACCGCAATGAGCACAAGCGCGATCACAGGGCCTATCCCAATGATTCCCAGGGATATATAGGTGGCTATGACCGAAACAACGCTTTTACGGAACACCGTGGAAAAAAAGATGCCCAGGCTGGCCGCCATGACCGCCGTTATGATATAAAAGAGTAACAGCAGCAGCATTTCTCCGAAGGTAACGCCCCCGAACAGAAGCACCATGCCGAGGATTGGCAGGGATGCGATCACCAGCAGCATTACATGGGCAAGAGATACCGCCAGCTTCCCGGCGATGATCGACCAGGTGGATATGTCCGAGCAGAGCATCAGGTCCAGGGTCTGCCTTTCCCTCTCCCCGCTTACCGACGTAGCCGTAAGCGCAGGCACGATGAACATGAGCAGCGCGAACTGGAACAGGGCAATCAAGGTGTATGCGTTAACGGCGGTCCTGGGATTAAAATCGGAATAGCCGTAACTATAGAACATCTGGTCGTTCCCTGCAAAGAACAGGAAGAGCACAAGTCCCAGGAACAAAAGGTAAAGGCTCAGAAGTATTGGCATGCGCCAGCCGCGCATCTTGGTCTTCATATCCTTTTCAATGATAGGATTAAGCGACATCATCGTTTTTCTCCTCCGTCAGATGCATAAAGATTGATTCCAGGCTTCCGCCCTCCTCCATAAACGATATTACCGGGATATCCCGCATGACAAGCTTTTTCAATATCCCGGGCATAAGCTGATCGCCGCCCTTGAAATCCGCTTCGATGAGGGCTCCGCTCATGCTTATTTCCCCGATGCAGGGCTCCTCCTGGAGAAGCTTTACCGCGTCCTCGGCAAGGTCTGCGACCCTTATTTTGATCTTTCCCGTGTGGGACAGCTTTTCCATGATCTCTTCCACCGTTCCGCTGGTAACCATCCTTCCCCTGTCGATAATACCGATGGCCGTACAG
>JAEZJL010000212.1 GCA_023415815.1 Bacillota bacterium
ATCCTCGTCTGGTATATCGACGGCAGCGGCAAGGCGGTATCGGTACCTAACGGACATTATGACCCGGCCACCGGCACAGTTACCTTTGCCACCACTCATTTCAGCTACTATGCTGTTGGCTATAATAAAGTCAACTTCGCTGATGTAGCGGCAAACGCATGGTATGACAAGCCGGTGAGCTTTATCGCGGCAAGAGGAATAACCGCAGGCACAGGCAGCGGCAATTACAGCCCCGATGCGAGGCTGACCCGCGGCGAATTCCTTGTGATGCTGATGAAAGCCTATGGAATAGCCCCGGATGAAACCCGGCTGAATAACTTCACAGACGCAGGCAGCACATACTATACCGGCTATCTGGCAGCGGCAAAGAAATCAGGCATAACCGGAGGCGTAGGAAACAACATGTATGCCCCGGACAAGGAAATCAGCAGGCAGGAGATGTTCACCCTATCGTACAATGTCCTTAAGAGCATCAATCAATTACCGCAGGGCGATTCCCCGATGAAGCTGTCCGATTTCAGCGACGCCGGACAGATTGCATCCTGGGCAAAGGATGCCATGTCACTGCTGGTTGAAACCGGAACCATCGGAGGAAATGCAGGAAAGCTCAATCCAACAGGTACGACGACCAGAGCGGAAATGGCTCAGATGCTGTATAGCCTGTTGTTTTAATAACTCTTTACCTAGCCCCTTATAACCTGATCAGGTTAATAACTGGTCAGGCTTTTTTTTGCCGGACCTAAGGTCGGCTAAGACATGCATCATAGCTTTGTCGTGATCAGATTTCCCGACTCGTAGCGCTTCAGCCCGCGTTTGAAAAATGCATGGCCTGCAAGAACATATGCCGCATCGACCGCGATGAGACCCAAAAGCCCATACCAGCTGAAGGCGCTGAGCAGCTTGTAGGGTATGAAAACGATAAAGCCTGCGGGAAGCAGCGAATACATGAGCCATTTCACCTCGCGCCTGAATATGCTGTCCGGATAAAGGGTGAAATTGAGCAGGAATTCGGTGACCAGCCTTGTAACGGAAGAGGCGTTGCCTATAAAAAAAGTCAATGTGTCGGCGCTCGCCATCACAGCCCCGGCAAGAAGTCCTCCCATAAAGGTAAAGAGGGTGAACAGCAGGAGCTTGAGAGGGTCAAAGCCATAGATGGCAATAATGAGAATATACCCATATACAAAATCACCCCATGCGGACACATTCATCCTGGAACAGTGGACGTTGATATAGACATTTTTAGGCTGCAGAAGGTAGGTGTCCAGCTCCCCGTTGATAATTATCCTGGTGAGCTGCCTCACATTTCCGAATACGACGTGCAGGAAGCCGTATGCTGAGGCCGCCAGGGCCCAGATTGTCATGACGTCCCTGAAGCCGTAGCCACCTATCGCCGGTACCTTCTTAAAAACGACCCACCAGAAAAATATAAAAAAGGCGTTATTCAAGGCCATGCCAAGGGACTGGGTAATAAAGCTGACCCTGTATTCCATTGCCGCCGATAGGTTGTATTTGAAATACAATGCAACAAGCCTTATATGCTTTTTAACCTCCGTTAACATTCAGCTTTTTCACTCCCTTCGCATACATTAAAAACGCAGCTGATGCAAACAAACCAACATAGAAAACCTGAACGGGCAAAATCCTTACGGCCTCCTGCGCCGAAAAAGCCGTCAAAAGCCGCGCGGGCGCATAGGCTATATAGGAAAACGGCAGATAAAGGGCAGCATCCTTCAAGGCTGCGGGAAGGAACTCCAGCGGCAGAAAAAGCCCGAGCATGAACGACAGCTTCTGCGCTATCCAGAAGAAGGCCGAGTTGTCCTCTGTCCAGAAAGCGGTCAACGCGATCGACGCATCCATGAAAAAATTCAACACAATACCGGATATCATGGAAAATATAACGAACGGCAGCGCGACCCAGTGAAAGCCCTCCAGCCTGCCGGCAAAGACAAAGCCCAGCACAAGTCCCACAGGGATGTTAATCAGCAGCCTCAGCGATATCTGTCCCAGCCCGTCGGAAAACTGGTAAAGCACAAAATTATATGGCTTATTCAATTTGTAGGCTATTCCTCCGCCGCGTATTTCGTCATTAAGAGTCTGAAACACATCGCTCTTGCTCAGCATTACAAGCTCCGCGGCGACATAGTACCACACCAGCCTGTTTACGGTATAGCCTTCCATGGCCCCGTTATTTATAGAAATGGCTTCCCAGAGCTGGAGGAATATAAATATTATGAGGGCGTAAAAGCACGAGCCGGCAACAAAATTCAGGGAATACGCCATACTGCTGCTGATGCTGGTCCTTGCCGCAAGCGAATATTTGTAAAGCCTTCCCATTTCCGTCATTCCTCCTTCCGTTCTTCACCGTTGTACGCCAAATCCTTTGCTTCTCCCTTAAATCCTTCGCCGTTGCACGTGATTTCCACTTTATCCCGGTATATATCGGCTATGATGTTTTCGATGGGTATGTCTGAAATCGTGACATCGATGATGCTCCCTGCACGTGTGAGCCTTGACATGACCTCATGTATGCTCTCCTCCCTCGCATCCACCTCCAGCTTCATGGAAAGGCCTTTGTCCTTGGTGATATTAAATCCGTCGAGGATACCGGGGTCAACAAGGCTGTCGAATTTGACGTCTATGATCTTCCTGTTCAGATACCCATACTTTAATGCCTTTATGCTGCTGTCAAGCATCACTTTTCCGCGGTTAATTATAATGGCCCTGCTGCAGAGCTGCTCGATATCCCCCGTATCATGGCTGGTCAGAAATATGGTGGTGTTTTCCTCCCGGTTCAGCCTCAGTATCAGCTCGCGGATTTTTTGCTTCACCACAATATCCAGGCCTATTGTGGGCTCATCCAGGAAAACTATCTCAGGCTTATGCAGTATGGAGGCGGCAAATTCGCATCTCATCCTCTGACCCAGGGACAGCTTTCTTACCGGGACGTCCATCAGATCCCCTATTTCAAAGAGCTCCACCACGTCCCTTATCCTGGCGTCCAGGATTCCGGCGTCAATGTCATAGATGGCGCCCAGCAGCCTGAAGCTGTCCATGGGGGGCAGGTGGAACCAGAGCTGGGACTTTTGCCCGAAAACGCTGCCGATCCTGAAAGAAAGCTTTTTCCGCTCGCTGTCCGGGGAGCAGCCCAGCACCGACATCCTCCCCGAGGTCGGATGAAGTATACCCGTGAGCATCTTGATGGTGGTGGATTTGCCCGCCCCGTTCGGTCCGAGGAATGCGAGCAGCTCCCCTTTGCGAACCTCCATGTCTATGCCGGATACCGCCTCGACTTCCCTGTACTCCGGCCTAACCAGCGACTTAAAGCTGCTTTTCAGGCCTTCCTTTTTGACCTTGGTTTTAAATGTCTTTCGCAGGCCCTCCACTTTTATTGCCGTTTCCATATAAAGCTCCCCCTTTTTAGTAAGCTCACAATGCGCGCCGCATATGGTAAATATACTGGAATACTGAGTCCCCTCCCGTTTTGTGTGTTTGCCCTCCGCTAAGCTGCCGGAATATAAAAAAACCCCGCGAAGTCACATTAAGTGTGACTCCGCGAGGTCTGTTCCACGCGTGTAAAGCCTCCGGCCCCTATGCCGCTCAAGTCGGTTACTCTTAAGCATACTCACCTTTGAGATATTTTCCCATAAGCCTCGCCGATTGTCAAGAGTATTTTGCAGGAAATCCTGCAAAATTAATATATCCTCAATGCCCTTGCCAGAGCATCCCTGTCCAGATCCCTTCCGATCTCCATGCCCCTGTCGAGTATGGCTTCCGCGGCGTCGTCCCGGTCCATCGCGGGATCGCATTTCAGCCACCCCTCCGGAGCCCAGCTATCCACCCTGTCGTAAACGTTTATATGCCAGCCATAAGGCTGGCCGAACCTGTCAAGCCTTTGCCTGCTCCCGGCGACCGTGATGTAAAAGGATTGCTCCAGCTCGGATACGGCGGAATCGATTCTTCCTCCGCCTTTTTTCTTTGTCACTCCGGCTTGTCTCCGCAATTCGCCTGTATCCAGCATGGACCTTGACTCAAACAGCCGCCACAGCTGCCAGACATGCTGATTTACCTGCCCTGCCGCCCTTCTTTCCTCCATGTGCTCGCGAGGATGAAAAGCCTTATAAAAAGCAGGGTACATACGGGCCGATATGAAGCCCTTATGCCCTCCCAGCACACAGCCGAAGGCCAGCCTTTTTTCCTCCGCCGCCCTGTCCTTCCAGCGCCACGGGTCTGTGTCCCTGTCTCCCGTATGCCATATGTGCGAGGGAGTCTCCCCCGAAAGAGAAGGAAAACCGGGAAGTATGGGTGAAAATGCCATGAAGCCCAGCTCATCCACTCTGTCCAGAAAATCCTCGTACCTTGTCAGTTTTGCCATGCCGCTTCCTCCGCTGTATCGCAGTTTTATACTGCATTGCCAAGGTCATATTCTTCACTCTGCGAATCCACATACAATACCGCCTTTTTAGCGGTGAATTTCAAAACGCAATACTCAGGGTCCTCAACACCCTCTGAAAAATGCCTTATAAACCTATCGTCCCAGAGATCCCTTTTTGTGTCCGGGTCGGTCAGGACTTCCGCCGTGCCCCGGAGCGTCACGTTGTTATCGCCGTCGCAATAGCACAGGCTGCATTTGCTGTTTTTTAAAAGGCGTTTTGTCTTGCCGGCACTCAGCCCGGTAACAAACCATGCATTTTCTATGCCTGAGGTTCTGATGCTTGAAATGGCTGAAGCACTGGGGAAGCCGTTATCGTCGACCGTCGCTATTGTCGCCGTGCTTGAGGCCTTCATGATGGAAGCCGCCCTGGATATGAGAGGATTGCAGGATTCAGTCATACTTATACCATCCTTTTTTGCTTTATCCTATCATACGGAACCGGACAGCTATATGTCATGTTCATAATTCTTCAGCATATTTTTTGCCGTTCTCTCCAGCTCTTCTGCAAAATCAAGCGGTTCCAGCACCTTTGCCCTGTCGCCGAACCCGAGCACCCAGCTTTTCATAAATTCCCTGCTGCTGTAGCCGACCGTCAGCCTGAGCTTTCCGTCCTCAGCCGCCTCGTAGGAAGAAGGGCCATAATCCTCAACAAGACGGTATTCGACGGATTTGTCGAACAGGACGGTGATTTTGTTTTTGTCGCTGAAATAATCGTCCAGGTCAAGCTCTTCGTCCGGTATCTGCCTGGGCACAAATTGAGTGTCCGAAAGCTCGCACCTCCATAAACGATTCAGCTTGAAAAGGCGGAAGCCGTCCCGGAGCCTGCAGTAGCCGAACACGTACCAGGCCGACCATTTGAAGCAGATGAAGCAGGGCTCGGCCGTACGTCTGGAAATACCCCTTTCGGAGTAATAATCAAAGCTGATGAGCCGGTTTTCCGAAATGGCTTTCTTAATCATGT
>JAEZJL010000245.1 GCA_023415815.1 Bacillota bacterium
TGGTGGAAACCTGTATATTGGCTTCGCCTGTTTTCTTCAGATTGAAATTGATGCCGTTGACGCTGAATACATTGGTGCTTTGCTTTATATCATGCGCGGCCCCTACGTCCAGCACAGCATCGGCGCCTTTGTATTCCGTGCCGGCCTGTACCGCTGCCCAGCTGCCTTCCGCTGTCTCGGCCGACAGCTTGAGGATACTTGAGCTGCCTGCAATGAAGCCGTTGATGCCGGTTCCCAGCTCCGTACTCGCGTCGGTTATTTTCAATGTGCTGCTCGATCCGCTGGAGGCCGTCTGAAGGAAGAAGCGTCCCGAGACGGAGTCAAAGTTTGCCTTCAGGCCGATGTTCGCAGAATTTATCATTGATGCGATGTCGGAGATGGAGTTTTTGCTCAAGTCGAGCTTTACGAGCTTCACGCCGGATTGTTCAACGGCCGACGGGTCTGAGGTTATCCTCAATTTTCCTTTATTGGTCTCGAGGGTAAAGTCGATTACCGCGCCTTCGCCAAGTGAAAAACGGCCGGAAAGCGTATCGGCTGAAGCATCCGCCGGCTGAGACAGCTGCTGGCTGCTTGCCGCAGACCAGTTTTTCGCAAGGGCCTTTACATTTATTTTAATGCTGCCGTCGGCGGCGGAGGTAGCCGCCGTGACCTCGGCAACGCCGGAATTATCTATATTCGCAGCCTTTAGCCAGGTGAGGTTCGCTGTCGAAGAGTTCAGTATGGTCCCGTTTACCGCGTTTGTCGTTATGCCGAAATCGGCTTTTCTGTCCAGTATAAATTTCGCAAGGCTTGTATTAATATCATTATAGGCTTGCTGAAGCCACTCGCTTTTCGTTTTCTTCTGGCCGGCCAGATCAATCCTGGTCTGCTCCGGCTTCAACATGGAGGTAACGAGGGAATCGATGTCCATGCCTGAGGCCAGGCCGGATATACGCATCGACATATAACTCACATCCTTTCCGCATGAACCCTTTTAGAGTTCAGCGCTTTTCATCCACAAACAGTCCTACCATCTCCCAGATACCTGCCACGATATCCAGTATTTTTTCCGACGGGATCTCGCGTATCAGTTCCCCTGTATCCGCATTTAACACCTTTACGATGATTTCCTTGGTTTTATCATGAGTGGAAAATTCAAAGCGAGTATTGACGCCCAGGATGGCCTTGTTCGCCTTTTCTATCGAGTTGATCAGAAACTGCTCCGATACCGGCAGCGCGTTCCTTTCTGTTTTACTCAGATGAGAAATGCTCAGGTCGTCTATTTCCGTGCCGACGCTTCCCTTTTTGGCCGTCTGTGCTTCCTGCGGAGGCTTCTGGCTTTTTAAGCCAAACGGCGCCGCATCCTGCAGCCCGGTCTGCTCTATCCTCATAATTTCACCGCCCATACAAATCAAGGTTTATTGCGTCCGGGGGCGGGCGATACGCGCCCGCCCCGCGAACGTTCTGATAGATTGCCGTTGTGCTTATCTGAGCAGCTGCAGCACTCCCTGCGGCTGCTGGTTTGCCTGCGCCAGCATTGCCTGCGCGGCCTGGTTCAGGATGTTGTTCTTGGTGAACTCCATCATTTCCTTTGCCATATCCACGTCACGGATGCGGGATTCGGCAGCGGTGAGGTTTTCACCGGTTGTACCCAGATTGTTGATCGTGTGCTCGAGCCTGTTCTGCAAGGCGCCCAGCTTGGAACGCTGCTCGGAAACACTCCTGATTGCGTCGTCCATTACGCTGATTGCCGCGGTAGCCTTTTCGTTGGTCGATACGTCCAGGGTGTATTCCGAGGCTAGATCACTCGTCCCGTTTGTTGCGGAGGCAACAGACACAAGCGTCGCTTCCGCTCCGTCACTTGCAACGATGGTAGCTCCAGCGTCCGTCCCGGAAATTTTGAGAGCCTGGGAGCGCATATCGTTGATATCCACCGTCATCGACTGGTCGTAGTTTGCCCCGATCTGCAGCTTGGCCACATAGCCGCTTCCCGCCGCAGTTGTCAGGGTTGCGCTCGGAGCCGTCGCGGATTCGCTGCCGGCCTTCTGCGTCAGGGTTATCTTCTCGTCGGCTACGGCTACGGTATACTTGTTATTAAGCGTACTGTTTGCTTCAATAAGCCCCTTTAATTCCGTGGCCGTCTCGGAAGCGGTGCCTCCTGTCTGGAGAGTCAGGTTGACTCCGTCGACAGTGACCTTGGTGCCTCCCTTTAAAGCCGCCATATCAAAGGATGCCTGTCCGGCAATCGCTCCGAAGGTCACGTTAGGCGCTACCGGAGTTGAACCGGCTTCTTTTCCGGACTTCTCAGTGAGGGTGATCTTGTCGTCTGTCGCTGTGGCCGTGAATCTTTGGCTCAGCGTGGCATTGGAGGCAATGGCTGCGGCTATATTCGAAGCCGTGGTGTTGATGTCGTTTGACACG
Organism: Bacillota bacterium; assembly: GCA_023415815.1. Taxonomy (GTDB): domain Bacteria; phylum Bacillota; class Clostridia; order Acetivibrionales; family DTU013; genus JAEZJL01. The sequence goes on from JAEZJL010000245.1 coordinate 2,401, forward strand.
TTGAAATCCACGCCGGCTTTGAGCCCCACGCCGCCGATGTTAAGCGTATCCCTGCTGGCAAAAGCGTTTGTCACAAGGAATTCGAAGACGCCCTGCTGCTCGTCTGCCTTATCCCTCGTTACGTTGGTGGATGAAATGTCGTTACCGCTTGCGGCAACTTCGGTCAGCGTTATTTTATTGCCGTTGACAAAGGTGGAGTTTCCTGCGGAGGCAGTGAAAGTACCGTCGTTCGCGGTAATTTTTGCGGCAAGGGCGGAGACCGTGGCTGATAAATTGCCCTCGGTTATGGCGAAATCAAAGCTGCCCGTGGCGTCTGCAGATAACTTCGCAGTATATTCCTTGGAGCCGATGGTGATTTTGTCTCCTACCGAGAAGTTCTTTGTGATCTCAAAGCTGTATTTTCCCTGAACTGCAGCCTGATCTGTCTTGCTGACTGTGCCGAAGGCTGCCGCCATTGACTTGCCGCTGGCCGTTTTTTCCTGGAATACGATGGTGTCTGCGTCGGTAGCCAGAGTACTGCCGGTGATGCCGGCTCCTGCGTTGCCTGCCGACAATATCGCCGTATCGAATTTGCCTGTCAGGTTCGTGTTGGCATTGATCGCGGCCAGCAGATTCGTTGCGGTTTGGTTGATGTCCCCGCCGATAACAAAGCCTGTGGCGTCATTGGAGCCGGAGGCTCTCGCAATAAACTCCTGACCGGCGATGGTAAGCTTTTGTCCGGCTTCGAAGTTCGTTGCGATCTCAAATTTGTACTGTCCCTTTACGGCAGCGGTTTTCGTCGCCGTAAGATTTGTATCGAAGTCCGCGGCATCGGGGTCGGCGCCCAGCGCAGTCCTTCGGATGGTGATGCTGTTGTTATCGCCGGTCCACGACGGGCTGTTCGCGGTAACCGTATAGCCGCTGCCCCCTATGTCGGTGTGGGCCTGCAGTTTGCTCTGCAGGTTTGATACCGATCCGGCGATATCGGTGCCTATGTTGAATTCGGTGGCTCCCGTAGCGCCGCTGGCTTTTGCGGTGAAGACCACTCCGCCGACGGTAATGGTGTCGCCCGCGGTGAACTGGCTTTTAACCTCAAAGGTATAGACGGCATTTTTGACCCCGGTAAGGATTTTACCCTCCACAGCAGCTTCGTTGTCGGTATCCGTAGCTATCGTGCCAGCTACCGCTCCGGTGTTCGCCGTAATTGCATTGATTTTGATGCTCGAGCCCGTAGCAAATACCACTGTATTGGAGTCCAGGAAGCCCGCTACGTTGATCATGGCCGTAGCGAGGCTCGAGACAGTCGCTGCGTTGTCCCCGGATGTAAGGTTGAATTCGCCGTTGGCCGCCACGGCTCCGGAAGTCTTGGCGGTGAACAGCTGACCTCCGATGCTGATACCGTCTCCTGCTTTCATAGTGCTCAGGGCTGCTGTGAGATCCATCGTGAAGGAGGCCGGTTTGCCTCCGGTCAGCACAACCGCGGCTATGGCCGCGTCATCGGTGCCCGTAACCGTAGTGTAGGAGCCCAGCTTGATCTGTTTGGCCTGAGCGTCCGCTGTGAAGGTGATTTCCGTGCCGGTACGGGAAAGCGTGACATCGCTGCCGGTTACGGTCGTAAAGTTTGTATTGTCAGCCGCAATGGCCGCCATTAAGCTGTTGACCGTATCGTCGTCGGTTGTCCCGATGTTGAATTCATGATTTGCCGCCACGGCTCCGCTTGCTTTCGCAGTAAATGTTACGCCGCCTATCTTTAAAGTGTCCGCAGCTGCTAATCCAGCCACCGCCGTGTCAAAGTCAATAGTGAATTCCGCTATGTTCGTGTCCGCTCCGTTGGTTGCAGTTACACCGGTAACCTTTGCGTCCGCGATTGCCGTTGTCGCATCCGATTTGGCCTGGTAGGTCAACGCGCCTGCCGCAATGGCCGCGCCGTCCGCGCCTGCCTGATATACGGCCTTGTTGATGTCCACCGTACCGGCGCCTACGCTGTCCTTGAGCGGTGTAAGCGGAGAGCCGATCGCTCCGTCGTCCGCCAGCTTTTTACTGCTTGCAACGACGTTGAAGCCGGCTATTTCCACCGTACCTTCTTTTATGCTGGCGGTTTTGGTATTGATGCCGCTTACCGTACCCGTAGCCGCTCCGCCGCCGTTTGCCCCGGCGATATGTACGGTGGTTTTTATGTTCTTGGTGGTACCGGTACCGCCGTTCAAAAGCTTCTGAGTATTGAACTCGGTGGTATTGCCGATCCTGTTTATTTCGGAGGTGAGCTGGTTAACATAGTCCTGGAGCGCGCCCCTGTCCTGCGACGTATTCGGGTCGTTGGATGCCTGCACCATCTTGTCGCGCATGTCCTTGAGCATATCGTGAACTTCTCCGAGAGCTCCCTCTGCGGTCTGAATCATGGAGATGCCGTCCTGTGCGTTTCTTGAGGCCTGGTCAAGACCTCTGATCTGAGACCTCATCTTTTCGCTGATGGCAAGGCCCGCAGCGTCGTCGGCCGCCTTGTTGATGCGCTGCCCTGAGGACAGCTTTTCAAGGTTTTTCTGTGTGTTGGCGCCGTTGACATTCAGCTGCCTGTAGGTGTTTAACGCCGGGATATTGTGATTGATAATCATAGAATAAGACCTCCCTGTTTTTTTTGATTTTTAAGTGAACTTCCGTTTTCACCTATTTATAACAAGCCTCATGGCCACTCGGCTTATTAACTGATTTAAAGCGTCTAAAAAGCGCAAAAGGACGACTGCTTTTGCTCTCGAATACCGGCGTCCTGCCGATTTAAAGCAAATGCAACCGTCCATGTAAAAAGCGTATTCCCGTATAGCTCCCGGTTTCTATTTTTCAGTTGGGAGCTGATACCGGTTTTCGTATATTTCGCCGCGCACGATGTTTATTTCCCTCGGCGCGTCTATCGCAAGACGAAGATCCCCTTCTTCGCTTTTCACGACCTTTACTTTGATATTATCCCCGATCATTACATATTCTCCTGGTTTTCTCCCCAATACCAGCATATTACCGTACCTCCCTGTAAATTAAAAAGGACGACCGGCTGCCGGATTCTCCCTGCGTCCTGCAAGGCTGAGCCCGGTTAAACCAAATCGTCCATGTTCTCTCTATATATCTAGTATTCAGTTATCCTATCCCGTTATAATATACAAGCAGCCGAATCTCTTAATATACCTATGAAACACAAAAAAGACGATCCGACAACCCCGGCACCGTCTGCGTCCTGCAAACAATCATCGGGGAATTCGTATCGTCCATGCTTCAACGGAATATTCAGTTATTTGAGATTTATCTGCCTGCTTATATTATCGTCAAAAATTTTACCGTACTTTAGCATATTTTTTTAAAATATGTTTTGTTCTTTCAGGCGGGAAGTACAATATTTACTTCGAACTCGTCAGCGGTATATTTGATATCCATATTTCCGCTGTACTTTTTCACAGTCGCTTCAACGCTGGCTATACCGATGCCGTATCCGTCGTGGCTGGAGGATATGTAAGCCTCTCCGTCCCTTTTGATTATCCCGCAAAAGCTGTTCCTGATAATAATTATGAGCTGCCGGCCTACGATATCCGATTTTAATTCGATGAATCTGCTCTCACCGTCCACGAGCCTTTCACTGGCATTTATGGCATTTTCGACGCAGTTGCCCAGAATAACGGACAAATCCGCCGAATTTACATTTATCTCCTCAGGGATATTGAGCCTTGTTTCAAATTTTATGCCCTTGTTTGATGCAAGACCCATGTAGTACTTGATCAGGGAGTCCGCGGCCATATTCTCGCAAAGCATGGGAATATCTCTCATAATTCCGCCCTGGTCGAACTGCCGGATATATTGAAGGGCGTTCTCGGCCTTTCCGGATTCCAGCATGCTTTTCACCGCCATGATATGATGCCTCAGATCATGCTTCAGCTTTGAACGCTCCTCCATGAAATCAATCAGCGACCTGTAATTTTCCCGCTGATGGCTGAGCTGGCCCTCGATAATTTTAATATCGCCGTTGAGCATGCTTGTCCTGTTTTTTGAGACAATCGCTATGCATGCGACGATGTATCCCACGGCAATAAGACCTACGAAAAAGAGCAGGTTCCGCAGATTGATATTGACGTATGCGGAAGCGTCGTTTCTGAAGTTTTCATAAGAAAACAGTATTCCTATGAAGGTGTAAAGACTCATAAAATAAACCGTCCTGTCGTCGATGAAGCGGATAAAATGCTTATAGATTTTCCGTACAGCTATAAATGAAAACAACTGTAAAAGCCTTACGGCCATCTCGAGAGAAAGCCTCAAAGTCGCGGCTTTAAAGTCGTTGTAAGCTTCCGGATTCAAGCTCATGATCCGCTCTAAAGCATATACGCT
>JAEZJL010000275.1 GCA_023415815.1 Bacillota bacterium
GGTATGTATCATATAGGCCGTCAGGCAAAGTCCTGCCAGTATGAGAAGCCAGTCCACGTAGACAAGCCTTGCATAAAGCGGAAGATTTTTTGAGCTGCGGTAGGATTTTATCACGGCGGCGGCGTATAAAATGACCACGGCTGCCCGGCCGTAATATGTCAGCTGCTGCCAGTCTCCTGCCAAAAAAAGAATGACTATGGCCGGAGCGGTCGATATTATCTTTACAAGCCAGGTGAACCTGCTGCTGCTTTTACTGTGCCAGAGCCAGATAAAAATAATCGCAGGCAGAATAATATGGGCGGCTATGACCAATGTAAGAGAGCTGTAAAAGGTTATACGCATGCAGATTCCTCTCAGAACGGAAAGATTTTTTTCTGCTTTGCAGTGTATATATGAATCATTTTAGCGGAAAGGAATGCTTTATTCAATAAACGGCTGCGAATTATTTATCTATCGGCTTAAAATATCGGGACGCGAGTCGGATTTATGAATAAATATACATTTTATGTAACCCATTGAAAAATGGAAAAAATCTTGTTAAACTATTAATGTCTAATTTTTGGGCAAGGAATGGAAATGTCCGTTTTTGGGCGGATTAGCATACGACATGAGATCGTTCACCGAAGAAAACAATGTTGTTATGGTGGACTCCATGTTGTACTTTTTTTGGAACGAATAGCTCCCTTACAAATGTGAATGAATGAAATTGATTGATGAATATATCCCGTTTTTATTTTGCCGGAATATGGTTTTGAATAAGGTTAAATTTTGTGTTAACATAAGTAAGCTAAATATGGATTTATGTTAAATGGAAATCAGATTATTAAATATTATTAACGGATTCCCGAATAGGATAGTAATAATATCTTATTCTGGCACTATAAATTGATTTAAGGGGTGTTCCTATTGCTGGTGTATATAATAAAAAGGGTTGGATACTCGCTTCTGACGCTTTACGTGGTAATAACGTTAACGTTTCTCCTGATGCACGCCATACCGGGAGGCATCTATACCAGCGAAAAGCGTTTGCCTCCTGCAATCGTTGAAAACATAAAAGCAAAATACGGTTTGAATCTGCCGCTCAGCCAGCAGTATTTCATCCAGCTGAAAAATATTGTAAAGCTGGATTTTGGCATGTCCATGAAAAATCAGGGCAGAAAGGTAAATGATATTATTGCCCAGCAATTTCCCAGATCGGCAAGGCTTGGAATATTTTCCATCACACTCTGCCTGTTTATCGGAATTCCATTGGGCATCATTTCCGCGCTCAAGGCCGACAAATGGCAGGATAACGTTGCTATGATCATAGCGACTCTGGGGGTATCCGTGCCGGGGTTTGTCATCGCCATACTGTCCCAGTATTTCTTCGGGGTCAAGCTCGGTCTTTTGCCGACAATAGGCGACAGCACCATTCTGCATCTTGTGCTGCCGGGCATAGCGCTTTCCTTCCTGCCGCTGTCGTTTATCGCGAGGCTGGTCAGGTCGAACATGGTCGAGGTACTGGAGCAGGATTATATCAGGACGGCCCGCGCAAAGGGCCTTACGGATAAGTCGGTAATATACAAGCATGCTTTGAAGAATTCCATTCTGCCGGTTGTCACCTATCTTGGCCCTCTCATTGCGGGCGTCCTTACGGGAAGCTTCGTAATCGAATCGGTATTTAACATACCCGGTCTCGGAAGATATTTTGTCACAAGCATTACAAACAGGGATTATACCGTTATTTTGGGAGTTACAATTTTCTATTCGCTTTTCCTGATCATTATGAATCTGATTGTTGATCTGGTGTATGTTTTGATCGATCCTAGAATTAAACTGAGTACTTAAGGGGTGCCGATATGCAGATTGCTACGGAATTTTTCAGACCTTTAAACAAGAATAAAGTTGAGACCGCCGAATTTGTCAGGCCGAGCCTTACCTATTGGGCGGACGCCTGGAGGAGACTTAGGAAAAACAAGGTTGCGACGGCCAGTTTGATTGTTATTGCTATAATTATGCTGGCCGCTGTTATAGGGCCAATGCTAATACCTTATAAATACTCGGATCAGCTCAGGGGGCAGGAAAGTCTATGGCCAAGCCTTGCGCATCCTCTTGGGACCGACAACCTTGGCAGAGATATGCTCGTGAGGATACTTTACGGAGCCAGGATATCGCTGAGCGTGGGTCTGGTGGCGTGCTTTTTTAACCTTACAATAGGTATTCTTTACGGCGGCATTTCGGGGTTCATCGGCGGAAAAATCGACAATCTTATGATGAGAATTGTGGATATTATTTACAGCATACCCACGATGCTCTATGTCATATTGCTGAGCGTTGTTTTACGCGACAGCATCGACAGCCTCTTCGAAATAAAGTTCTTTTCTTCTTTGAAGGCTGCGGGCGGCGGTTTGTTAAGCATTTATTTTGCAATCGGGCTTACCTACTGGGCGCCTATGGCAAGGATAGTGAGAGGCCAGATTCTGAGCTTGAAGGAGCAGGAATATATAACGGCGGCAAAGACCCTGGGCGCGGGTGGATTGAGGATATTGCTGAGGCATCTCATACCCAACTGCCTGGGTCCTATTATTGTAACGACGATGCTGCTTATCCCCGAGGCCATATTTATCGAATCCTTCCTCAGTTTTATCGGCCTTGGCGTCGATGCGCCGGTTCCGAGTTGGGGAAGCCTGGCGTCGAATGCTCTGGGCGGCTTCAGGTCATATTTTTACCTGCTGCTTTTCCCGTGCCTGGCAATCAGCGTTACCATACTTGCTTTCAACCTGTTCGGAGACGGTCTGAGAGACGCTCTGGATCCCAGGATGAGGAAATAGAAGGGTGGACTATAAATGGGAACATTACTTGAAGTTAAAAAACTGAAAACCGTATTTCAGACTTACGCTGGAACGGTGTCGGCCCTTAATAATATCAGCTTTTCAATTAACGGCAGCGAGGCCGTCGGCATCGTAGGCGAATCGGGCAGCGGAAAAAGCGTTACCATGCTTTCGATCATGAAGCTGCTGTCGGAGAACGGTAAAGTCGCGGAAGGCAGCATAATATTCGACGGCCGCGATCTGAAGAACTTTACGCAGGCTCAGATGCAGGAGATCCGGGGCAACGAAATAGGCATGATTTTCCAGGACCCTATGACCTCGTTGAATCCGGTTTTCACTATCGGTAACCAGTTGACCGAGGCAATCCTCAGGCATAATCAGGTATCAAAGGCGGAGGCAAGGAAAAAGGCTATAGAAATGCTGAGGCTCGTCGGCATACCGAGTCCTGAAAGGCGTCTGGACCAATACCCGCATGAATTCAGCGGCGGTATGAGGCAAAGGGTGATGATCGCCATGGCCCTTTCCTGCGAGCCCAAGCTGCTCATTGCAGACGAACCGACGACAGCGCTTGACGTAACCATACAAGCCCAGATAATAGAGCTTATGAAGGAACTGAAGGATAAGCTCGGGATGTCGATAATACTGATTACGCATGATCTTGGTCTTGTAGCCGATATATGCGAAAGAGTAATCGTCATGTACGGCGGGACCATTGTGGAGCAGGGCAAGCTGGACGATATATTTTATAAAACCGCCCATCCCTACACAATGGGACTGCTCAAGTCGATACCCAGAGCAAATCTGGGCAAGGAACGCTTGAGCCCTATTGAGGGCCAGCCGCCGGATATGATAAACCCGCCGCTGGGCTGCCCGTTTGTACAGAGATGTCCAAACGCCATGGAAATATGCGATATGAAGAAACCGGAATACGAAGAGATAGCGGACGGGCACGGAGCGGCATGCTGGCTTCTTTACAAGGGGAGAGAAGGTGTAGGCGTATGAGCGACAACACATTACTTGAAATAAAAAACCTCACGAAATTCTTTCCTGTTAAAAAGGGTTTGCTTGGGTCAAACCATTCACTGGTCAAAGCGGTTGACGATGTGAGCTTTTCCATCAAAAAGGGCGAGACGTTAGGTCTAGTGGGGGAAAGCGGCTGCGGCAAGACCACAACCGGGAGGACGATCATCAGGTTATTTGAGCCCACTGCAGGAGAGATACTATTTGGCGGCGAGAACATCACAAATGCCCGAATGAAGCCTTTTAGAAAAAGAATGCAGATGATATTCCAGGATCCATATGCCTCATTGGATCCCAGGATGACCGTCGGGGACATCGTAGGCGAACCAATGGACATCCATAATCTGGAAAAAGGAAACGAACGCAGGGACAAAATATACAAGCTTCTGGAAATGGTAGGCTTAAACAAGGAGCATTCGAACAGATACCCGCACGAATTCAGCGGCGGACAGCGCCAGAGGGTAGGCATTGCCAGGGCGCTGGCGGTGCAGCCCGAATTTATAGTATGCGATGAGCCGATTTCAGCTCTTGATGTCTCCATACAGGCTCAGATCGTAAACATGCTTGAGGATCTTCAGGCAGAGCTTGGACTTACGTATCTCTTTATAGCTCATGATCTTTCAATGGTTAAGCATATCAGCAATCGCGTAGGAGTCATGTATTTGGGCAAGCTAATAGAGCTGGCGGACAGCGACGAGCTTTACCAGAATCCGGCGCATCCGTATACGCAAGCGCTTCTTTCGTCCATACCCGTCGCCGATCCGGAGGCGAGCAGGGAAAAGAAGAGGATAATACTCGAGGGCGACGTCCCAAGCC
>JAEZJL010000277.1 GCA_023415815.1 Bacillota bacterium
GTACTGGCTGCCAAGACCGTCCGCCGCTTCCGTGAGGGTGACGTCCGGCCCTTCGTTATAGGAGCAGACTCCGGCCCAGCCGTCGCTCGAGTGCTCCTCGGCGATGCCGTTTCCGTTTCCGTCATGCTGCGTAATAAAATCGTTGAGGGTGTGGGTGTAAAAATTATTCAGGGCGGCGTCATTCAAAAGGTCCGGGTTCGCTGTCCACTGGTACTGCCGGTAGCCCTTGTCGACCAGCTCGAACATCCCCGCCAGATTCCTCCAAAAGCGGGTGTCGCTTTGATAATCGATGGGGGATATGGAACCGTCATAATTCACTTCCCAGATGGAATACCACTTTCTCTCGGATGTCTGGAGAGTGGCAAAGGCCTTCAGCATGTTGTAGTTTTCGTTGCTTAAGTCTAAAAGAGCCGCGCCGTCTACCTGGTGGGCCCAGTCGCGCATGCAGAAAACCGGACGGGCCTGCAATGCCGCCTGATAACTCGGGATGCTGCTTCCTTTGCCCGTCTGGACTTTACTGAGCGCCATTGACTTTGCCCAGCTGAAGGCGTCGGCGAGATACGGACTGCTGGATGTGAGAGAGAGATTACTGGCAGCCGCCTGTACGGCAACCGGAGAAATTACGAAGAACGATGTGAGCAGCATGCACAATGTCAGGACCAGGCTTAAAACCCTTTTCTTAAAATTTTTTCGCATGATCTTTCCCTCCTTAATTTTTGAGGCCGGGCGAAAACCCTTTTGATTCATTTATTACTCTGCCGGGCGCCTCCTCTCCTCCAGCCGGGCAGTTGATTTTCAACCGTCGAATAATATTTCCAGAGTTCCTTCAGCTTTGTCAAAGCCAACCCCTATTTTTAAAACGTCATCCTTAAAAACAAACCGCTCGATTTTAACATCCGAAGAGGTGCATTCCTTCGGCGTATAGCCGCTTGGGACATGAACAAAATAGTCTTCGGAGGCGCCTTCCACACCTTCCAGCCGAAGTGCCAGACGCCCGGCGTCCCATGTCTGGCTTTTGAGGCTCACCGCATCCATGCTGACGTGTCTGGAGGAAGCCATGAATTGAGGGATATCCTTCCTGACGCAGAGGGACAGTATCTGACAATGGCCAAGGTCCAGAGCCCTGACCGGAATTTTTTCTCTGAAGGCGCCCAGGTATTGCTGCTGCCAGAAATCAAAGACAAGGTATTCATTGCCGGGATCGAGGGACAGATCTTCGACCGCTATTTCGCCCTCTTCCAGGATCGATGTGGCAAAGCGCCCGGCAATGCACCAATTGCGCAAAGGCGTATTGATATGGAAGGCCCACAGGGTGGAAAAGGGATGCTTGTTCTGAAGCGTAGGAAATCTGCCTGACGCGGCGATCAGCGCCTCGAGCGGGATGGCCTCATCATACGGGCCGTCGGCTCTTGCTTTGGTAAAGGCGGCCCCGTGCGCTTTCGTCCAGGTAAAGGCCTGGATATCCATCGGCAGGATGCCGGTCTCGCCTGCGTAGGTTTTCAAAGCCGGAAGGTTTTTTTGTATCATGTCGACGCGTTTTTCGTCATATTCGTCCGGAGCGTCGCTGAGCATCAGCAGTCCGCCGGACAACGACGCAAGGGAAATAGCGGACCTGGCCCATTCGTATCTGGACCTCAGGCACAGATGGTCGGGGTCGTTTATAAAAAGAATCCGCTGGGTGTAAATCCATCTCGCCGTTTCCACCATCTGCATCCTCATGTGCGACCAGCTTGGGTCGACGTCGCACGCTATCCTGCAGGCGTCGGCGACGCCGACCATCTGGGTCATTATTCCCCAGGAGGAGAGGTAAAATATGTCCTTACCAAGAGCGGCGCGGATAGCTTCGACATACCTTCTGAAAAGAGCTTCAGCCTCCATATTTGTCAGAAGGCCGCGCCTGACGGCTTCATGGAGCCCGTCAAACAGCAGGTGTCTCAGCCCGTCGGTTTTGACATAGGCGTACCCATATTCCTTAAAGCCTTCAAAGCTGGGTATGACATATCTTTTGAGAGTTTCGGGCGTACAGTCTACAACATACCCGATCCAGTCGCCTTTAAGCGGGTTGCCTTCCCCGTCCTTTATAAAGCCCGGATTGACCCGGGCATATTCTTCGCTGTGCGAATAGGTATAAATCCATATTCCCGCCTCCAGGCCGTACCGGGTTATCGCTTCGACGTTGCCCGGATGGCCTGAAGGGAACTTTTCGTTGGCGGCGAGCCAGTCGTCCGCGATGCTCTTATCAAGCGACGACGGGATCTGAGGCGGCTGGAAGCCGTCGTCCAGCTGGATGTACTTCATGCCGTACGCCTGAAAATTCTCATGGACGAATTTTGCCGCCGCTTTGATGTTTTCTTCGGTGACATTCCTCCGGTAGGCCTCCCAGGAGCACCAGCCCGCCACGGGCACCACCTTCGGCCTCCATTCCCAGGGCTTATGGTATTCGTAGCCGAGGTGCTTTCCGTAATAGTGCATTTTTAAGCTGATCAGCCACGGCGAAGGTCCCAGCTCAACGGTCATTTCGGCAAAGAGATCGCCGTTTTCGCCGGCGGTCAGCTCGGTACCCTCCCATTTCCAGCCGGAGCCGTTCCAGAAAATCAGGAGGTCCTGATTGATATCATACAAGCCGCTTACGCCGTACATCAGCGGACGCCCGACCTGGGCCAGGATGGCCTGCTCGTTTCCCGCCCTGTCCGGGCGCATGCAGAGCGCGTCGTCGGTGAGGCGGAACCTCACCTTAGCGGTGACGTTTTCACTTACGATCACATAATTTTGCTGGGTGAAGGGATGGCTGACATAGTCACCGTCCGAGCTCAAACGGTAGTCGACCTCACCCGTCCCCGGAATGGTGATGGTTATCGTAGGTCTTCCGTTGTACTCATAAGTCAGAATCCGGCGGATGCTGTCCCATACCGTGATTGCATGAGTATAGGGAGGCTCGCGCATTACCGGGTAATGCGCGCCGGACGGACCGGCGCCGGCCAAATCAAGGTTCACAAGCTTTCCTCCTTACCGGATAGGCATATTACACCGTACCCATGTAATGGTATCTTATAGCATAAGGCATTGAATAAACATGACCTATTTCTGTGGTGGATGAGCTATATTTTTACCTGCCGGAGTAAAAAAACAGCGCATAATGCGTTGGATTATATCATGTAATAAATATAAAGAAGGGATTAAAATGAAAGCAGCGCCTACATTCATGACGAAGGAAACGGGAGAATTTTGATAAATGCTTGAGTGCGAAATCAGGAATATAACACAAAAGTCGTTTGCGCCCTATGGAGTGGTGATCGGGCATCCGATTACACAGACCGACCACTTCTTCAAGGTTTTGATTTCTGAAAAAAATGCGGGCTGGAGGATTGCGATATTTGAAATCACCCGGAGGGAAACCGGCGTAATGGAAAACCATCCGCAGTCTCTGGAGAGCTTTGAGCCTATCAGCGGCACGGCGCTGCTTCTTGTTGCGGAAAACAGCGCTCCGCAAAAGCTTGAGGTATTCCTTCTGGATAAGCCCGTATGCCTTTACAAAGGGATATGGCATCAGGTGATAACCCTTTCGGAGCACTCCCAGATCAAAATAACCGAAAATGACGAGGTCGTTTCGGAATTCTACTATTTTGACAGGCCTCTGACCGCAAGGGTAACCGAAGGCAAAGGTCACATTTCAGGAGCGGGTAAAAATGAACAATGAGAACTTTCACCCTGTATTGAGAGAGCCGCCGGCGGCCCACGCGCTTCATAAATGGGATGGAGAAAAAAGAATCCTGTCTTACGAATATAACGGCAGGAAGATTATAAGCATCGAAATACCCGGCACGGAAGAGGTCGGCTTCAGGCACGGCTCAGACGGGAACATACAGAATATTCCCTTTATACAAAATATATATGTTATGCTGGACGACACCGACAGGGAGGTAAAAGCGAAAGTAAAGCTTACACTCAGCGGCGATGCCCTGAACATGCGCCCCGGAAGGGCCGGTCCGGAGCAGGCGATCCTTGGGCAGGTGGGCAGGCCTCTCATTTATGGCGTCAACGGCGTCTACGATATTACCCAGGACCTGCTGATAGACTGGCATGGTTGCAGCTGGAAGTGGTGCGGAAACAGCTTCGCCCGGAATGAGGACGGCGAACTGACGGCGGAGCTCGAGGTTGAGCTTGGACGCATGCCGTGGATGATAAATCTGAGAATGAGCTATTACAGAGTCCATCTGGGTTATTCCTACCACAAGCCGTGGGAATGGAGGCCAAATCCCAAGCCGGTTGCGGGATGGTGCTCCTGGGAGGCCTGCAGGAGGCAGGTTTCCATGGAGGACATCCGGAAAATCTCTGGGTTTTTCGGGAATACCCTGAGGGAATACGGGCTTGAATATATCCAACTGGACGACGGGTATGAGAGGCTTCCGATTCCGTTTGAAGCCGACGGGACACTGGCCGAAGGCTGGCTGCATACGAATGAGCGATTTCCGGAGGGGCACGCGGGCGTTGCCGAGGAAATAAGGTCGAATGGCCTTGAGCCCGCGATCTGGACGAACGCCAATGTAACCAACATAGAATTTGCAATTGAAAATAAGGCGAATTTTCTTAAGGATAAGGACGGGAACCTAATTCTGGGCGAGTGGATTGACTTTTTGCTGGATTGCAGCGACGAGACGCTGCAAAAGCACGTTTATCCGTATTACAAGGGCTTGAGGGAAATGGGCTATGCCTATTTCAAGACCGACGCCATAAGGCATCTGATTATGGATGGGCTTCATGAAGCGGTAAGGCAGGGACTCATGAGCAATGCCGACGCCGAAGCCCGCTTCAGAAGGTTTATGGAGTACGCCAGAAAAGGAATCGGCGGGGACGGCTATTTTTTGGCCTCGTGGGGGGTGCTGTCCGAGGCGGTTGGGTTGGTCGACGCCTGCAGGATAGCCATGGATGCAAACCCCACCTGGGCCGGCGTCCGCATGCAATTGGTCGAGTCGGCGCGGTGGTTCCATTCCCAGAGGATATTGTTCCTGAACGACCCGGACCATATCTGCGCCAGGACTCAGGTCGAATGGCTGAAGAGCGTCATTTCCATGGTGTCCCTGACGGGAAGCCTTCTGATGCTGAGCGACCCGCTGGCGGACTATACGCAGGAGCGCCTGGAGATCATAAAGAAGAATCTGCCGACGCTTGCGACCCGCACTGCGGAAACAGGCCCTCTTGACATGAGCTATCCCGCTTTTACCTGGACAAAGCTTCACGGCTTTGCGGTCAACAGCAAGGAGAAGCCTGTTGAAGCGGAGGGAGTGACCATTGGGGACGCTCTAAATATGGCGGGCGTCCATCCTACGATGAACGACAGCCACCCGTTCTCTTCCCTGTGGTCGTTCCACATCGATACACCCTGCAGAAGCTGGAGCGTCATAGGCCGCTTCGCCACCGTTCCGCTGAAGGCCTGCGAGGTGGAAATGGATTTATTGGGGCTCGACCCTTCGCTGGAATATACGGTTTTTGATTTCTGGGCGCAGAAATACCTGGGCAGGGCCGCCGGAAAGCTTCGCTGTGAGGATATACCTCTCGGAAGCTGCCAGATATTGTCCCTGTGCCCGGTGAAAGAGCATCCGCAGCTGATCGCATCCTCCCGCCACGTCAGCATGGATGCCGTAAGCTTAGTAAACCATCAATGGGTCGGCAGCCGGCTGGAGCTTGACATTACCGGAGTCCCCGGCACGGTTGAAGCTTATTGGTTCCATGTGCCGGCAGCATTTTCCGTGAGGGGAGCGGAGGGTGCGGAAGAGGCGGGGGTTTCACAGGCAGGCGAGGTGCTCAGGGTGGAAGTGAAATTTTCTGCAAAAAAGCAGGCGCTGAGGCTCGAGTTTGGAGAAGCGTGAGCGTACTCTGGTTTGAAGGATACGGGAAAATTGCGGAATAAGGTCGAATATGCTAGAATAAATTAAAATAAGCAAACGTGAAAGGGAATCAAAACTATGTTCTATTCCCTCAAGTTCCGGCTTATGGTGATCTGCCTCCTTGCAATCACCATCCCTATGGCCTGTGCAAATTTCATCCTGCCCCTGTATTATCAGAACATCGTATCGTCAATGACAACAACCATGACAGAATCCGCCATGAAGGTCCTCTCAAGGAATATCGACGCTTATTTGAAGGACGTTCAGAACTCCAAATATGTACTTTATACCAACCAGGAATTTATGAGGTCCCTGAATGCAAGAAACAGCAAGGGATTTCCGGAATATCCCGATTACGACAGGTTCAAGGTAGAAGAAAAGATTCAGGAAATGCTTTCCAATATGCTGAGCACCCGGAATGATGTAAACAGCTGCCTGTTTGCCGCAAATGACGGCATGGTGTATTTAAAAACAAAAAAGGAATTTCTGAAGCTGCCGGCAAAGGACTTCGGCCTGACGGAAAAAGAATGGTTCGTATTTACCAAAAATCAAGACGGACGGGACGTATTCGCCAAACCTTCCCTGGATGGGCTTTTCCCCGGGATCGTAGCAAACAGCGGCTTTTCCATTTCTTATATCGTCAAGGATACCGACGCCTGGTCGTTCAAGCGCCTGGGCATGGTATTAATCGATATCAATACCGAACAGCTGGCGAAAATATTTGAAGATGTAAAATTCGACGTCAGCTCGACCGTTGCCGTTACCGACGACAGCGGCAGCCTCATTTTTTCGAATCACGGCCTGTCCCAGGGGATTATCCGCCAGCTGGGGCAAAATAATAAAATCATCGAGGACGGGGGCGTACAGTATCTCACGTACTCCTACCCCATCGGCCGGGCGCACTGGAAAATGAATATGCTGCTGTCCAACGCCGAAATACAGAAAAAACTCAGAGGGATATACTATTTCGACCTTTTATATGCCGTCGGAGTTTCGCTTGTGACTTTTCTCATCTTTATCATGATCTCACGGCAGATAACAAATCCATTCATGAAAATAACCAGAGTATTGAAAAACGTTAAAAAAGGAGATTTGAGCGCAAGGGTGAATATCCGGGGCAAGGATGAGGTATCCGGTATTGCAGTGTCTCTTGACGAGATGCTCGACCGGATCACCGATTTGATCGACCGTGAATACAAGGCCGTTCTGAGCAGGAGGAATGCGGAATACCTTGCGCTGCAGTCCCAGATAAATCCGCACTTTTTGTTTAACACATTAAACGGCTTCCTGGCATTGAACCGATCCGGGAAGAGCGACCGGCTGGATAACGCCATCCGGGATCTGACGGGCATGATGCGATACAGCCTGGAGAGCCGGAAGGGCTGGGCCACCATCGCTGAGGAATTCGATTTTGTGGAGCGGTACTGCAATATCCAGAAGATAAGGTTTGAAGAGAGGCTCTCATTTGAACTGTATTATGACGAAGCGGCAGGCGGCTGCAAAATCCCGAAGCTGCTGCTGCAGCCATTGGTGGAAAACTCCGTCATACACGGCATCGAGAAGCTTTCACGGCAAGGTTTTGTTGAAATGCGCGCCGAGGTGATAGAGAAGCAGGGAGAGGCATTTCTGCAAATATTGATTATGGATAACGGAGCCGGCTTCGATGTTGAACAGCAGGAAAACGGGAAGAGCGTTGGATTGGCCAATGTCAGGGAGCGCTTGAGCTTTGCCTATCCGTTATCGGTCTTTACCATCGAGAGCAAGTCGGGAGAAGGCACGATTGTGAAAATAGAAATTCCGCAAAAGGATGGAAGCGCATGAACATTGTTATCGCCGACGATGAAACCTTTTCCCGGGAAAACCTGCAAAGCATGCTGGAGGGCCTGGAGTTCCCCGTAAAAATCACGGGGATAGCCGAAAACGGCCTCGAGCTGGTTGAGCTGGCCAAAAGGCTTAAGCCGGATCTGGCGTTTGTGGACATAAGAATGCCTGAACTGAGCGGGCTGGAAGCGATAAGGATCGGGAAGGAGGTCTCTCCCAACACACAGTGGGTGATCATTTCCGGTTTCTCGGAGTTTGAATATGCCAAAAATGCGATCAGCCTAGAGGTGGTAAACTATCTGCTGAAGCCCATAAATATAAAGGACCTGAAGGCTACCTTCAATAAAATCGTCATTAGAAGCCAGGAGTTTTCGCTCCTGCTGAACAAGGAATTTGAAAATGAATTGAACAGCATTTTCAATGAAATCAGCGCGTATCCGGACAATTCCGACGGCAGCATTATTTTGAAATCCCGGTTTTACGCTTCTGTCTTTATTTTTGACAGTTATCTGGAAGAGAAATCAAAATCCCACCGCATTAAAGCCTTCACCCAGGCGATAAGGGAAAGGCTTATGGAATACAATTCCAGCGAATCGAGAATGGCGCTCGTAGTGCTCCCGGAAGGTCTGCTTGCCCTGGTGGGGGCCTGGGGCTTTACCGGAAACCAGAGCGGCCGGCAAAAGGTTATCAAATTGGCCGAGGAGATATTCGGACTGTCTGCGGGCTTCTGCGGAGAGGATTTTGCCGTGACGGTCCTGCAGACCGGCGTATGCGAAAGCTTTGATGAAATGCAGAAGAGGCTGAACCAGCTCCAGCAGCTTTCCGCTATGCGGGTCATTGATTTTAAGCGGCGCAAAATGGACGTCGTCGAATTGGCAAAGCTTTTTGATACGTCTCAGACGAATCTTTTAAAAGTATGCGAAGCGCTGATCTTGCTGGCAAACGCCTACTCGGCGAATATCTATATGCAGATGATGAGGTCCATTGAAAAGCTTGAGTCAGCCGTCGCAGCTTTTCATGACGAATGGGAAAACCGGGGGATACTGTCTTCCATAGAGGATTTTATTGCGCATACCGTAAACTGCAGGATTGATCTGAGCTCCGAGGGCCGGCTATGGAAGAAGCAGCTGTATGAGCTCGGACAGGCCTTGCTCCGCAAATCGAAGAAGGAAGAGTTTGGGACCGACCGGATCATCGGGCAGGTAAAGGCCATCATAGAAAAGAGCTATATGGATAATATCAGCGTAAATCAGATTTCCGACATGCTCAATGTCTCTTCCAGCTATCTGAGCTTCCTGTTCCATAAAAAAACAGGCGAGACCTTTCTCAGATATCTTACCAGCTTCAGGATGCTGAAGTCCAGGGAGCTGCTGATGGACCCGTCACTGACCATACAAAGCGTCGGCGAGAAGGTGGGCTATTACAGCACGAGGCATTTCACAAAGCTTTTCAAAGAGTATTTCAAGGGATATCCGTCCGATTTCAGAAAAATGACGGATAAAAAGTAGTCCTGCGCCATGGATGCTCCCGGTTAAAAATAAGCTTATTCACAATTGTTTTGTGTCATAGGATGCAGAACCGGCGGGTGCTATACTTTAAGAGCATTAGAAAAATAAGTATCTGGGAGGATGGTAATATGAAAAAGAGTCCTTTTGCCGTACTGGCGGTTCTGCTGTTAATTGTTTCCGTGCTTTCGGCATGCGGCACAGCGCCCGCAGCGTCAGACTCCACAGCGGCGGCGCCTGCGCCGGCAAGCTCTGCTGAAGCCGTAAAAACGGCGGAGCCCGCGAAGGAGGTTTCCCTGATCGCGACGACAAATTACGTGGGCGACCAGGCAAAGGTTCTGGAGGAAATATTAAAGGCTTACTCCGAGGCCAACCCGAACGTTAAAATTGATTTCAGCGCACCCGGCAAGGAATATGAAAACATGATGAAGGTCAAAATGGCGTCCAGTGACATGCCTGACCTCTGGACGACGCACGGCTGGGCCAAAGCGCGCTATGGCACCTTCCTGGCGGATTTGAAGGACAGGCCCTGGGCTTCAAAGATCGATCCGGCCTTCAAGTCGATCATCGCGGATGAGGATGGAAAGGTCTATGTCCTGCCGGTAGATGAAGACAAATCCATGCTGGTTTACAATACGGACGTCTTTGAAAAATGCGGCATAACGTCAATTCCCACGACCATGGACGAGCTGATGGCCGTATGCGAGCAAATCAAGACGGGCAGCGGAGGAAAAATTTCTCCTTTCACGGTTTCTTCAGAGGGCTGGGAGGAAGCTCAATATTTTGATTACATGGCTTCGTCGCTCCTTATCAGCCCGGAGGATCCCGCAAAGAACTTCGACAAGGCTCTGACCGACGGCTCCTTTGACTGGAGCAACTGGACCCCTCTTGCCGCCAAATGGCAGGAAATGTTCGATAAAGGTTACATCAATAAAGACGCCCTGACGGCAAAATACAACGACAATGCCAAAGCCTTCGCAGAGGGGACGGCCGCAATGGGGTGGTATGGGCCGTACTTTATCGAAGAAGCGAAAAAAGTCAATCCGGACCTGAAGGCCGACATCATGCCGATACCCGCATTTAACGCCGACGGCAGGCAATCCTTTGCAGGCGGCGAAAAATCGACCATCGGCGCGTGGAAGGATTCCAAGAACCTGGACGCCGCCCTTGCCGTCATCGATTTCTGCGCGCTTCCTGAAAATATCAAGAAGATGTGCGATTCCACAAAGCTGCCTTCGGCAATAACCGGGGTTTCCGTAGACCTTGGACAGTATACGGCGTCCTTTGAAAAGTACAAGGACATCATAACCATCCCCTATTTTGACCGCGTCTGGCTCCCGAGCGGAATGTGGGATGTCATGTGCAAAAACTCACAGGGCATCATGGCGGGCAAGACCACGCCCGAGCAGTTCTCTGAAAACATGAAGAAGGAATACGAAAGGCTCAGAGCCGCTCAGCAATGATCCCTCCCATGTTATTGGCCGGCGCGGATGCGCCGGCCAATAACAATATTAAATCAAAATAAAGGATTGCGTATGAAGATTAACAGGACAGGTAAAAGCTCCTCCTTCTTTAATTCAACAGCCGCGCTGAATATTCTGTACATACCTGCATTGATTCTCTTTGCTTTGTTTGTTTTCTATCCGTTTTTTCAGGGCGTGATCATTTCCTTCAGGGAATGGGACGGATATTCTCCAAAATATCACTGGGTCGGGCTTGATAAATACGCCGCCATGCTCACCGACCCCAATTTTTTTATCGCGGTTAAAAATACGCTCATCTACGGCCTGGGAAGTACTCTTTTCCAGAACATTTTCGGACTCCTGCTGGCGATACTCCTGGACCAAAAGCTTAAAGGCGAGAAAATCATAAGGACGATCATATACCTGCCGGTGGTTATAAGTGCGGTTATTATGGGCTATATATGGTATTTCTTTTTCAGATATAACGGCGGAGCCGTCAACGATATCCTGAACGCTCTCGGAAAAGAGAGCGTGGACTGGCTGGCCGACGGCTCAAGGGGAGTGGCGATCATAACGTTTGTAAACATATTTCAATATCTGGGAAGCTCTATGGTAATCTATCTGGCGGGGCTGCAGAATATCCCGAAGGAGCATTTTGAGGCCGCGGACATCGACGGGGCGAGGGCGTGGATGAAATTCAGCAAGGTAACGATTCCCCTGCTGATGCCGTCCATAACCTTCTGTGTGGTCTGGAACCTGATCGGAGGCCTGAAGCTGTTCGACGTCATCCAGGCAATGACCGGCGGCGGCCCCCAATATGATTCGGCCTCGATTTCAACCATGATGATGCAGGTTTATTTTGTCAGGATGGACGCGGGCTATGCGGCCGCAATGGGGAACTTCATGTTCGTTATTATATCGGTCATAAGCATATTCGCTTTGAATTTTCTCAGAAGAAGGGAGGTGGAGATGTGATGAAGGCCTTTAAAAACTGGATTGCTTTTATTACCGGCTTGATATACCTGATCCCGTTTTATATCCTTCTGAACCTTTCATTGAAGCCCGATACCGACACCTCATCGGTCTGGATGCTTCCAAAGCAGCTTTATCCGGACAATTTCATCAATGCCTGGGTGAATGCAAAGCTTGGCAGGGCGTTCATAAACAATATCGTAATTACGTTTTGCGTTGTCTTTATCGTTGTTATCGTCGGCTCGTTTGCTTCCTACCCTCTGGCCAGGTATAAAACAAAAATAAACAATTTTGTCTATACCCTGTCCGTGGCGTGCATGATCGTGCCCCCTCTTACCGCACTTGTCCCTCTCTACCGGCTGGTGGCGAATACCTTTGGGACCAGTACGTATCCTGGAATCATAATACCTCATATTACTTATCAGCTGCCGATGACAATCTTTCTGTTTACCGGCTTTATCGCATCCATCAGCAGGGAGCTGGACGAGGCTGCCC
>JAEZJL010000339.1 GCA_023415815.1 Bacillota bacterium
CAATCAGGCCTCTGTGGTCCTTCCTTATCCCCAGGTATATGCCCATTGAAGAGAACGGATACTCATGCTCTCTCCCACAGTAGCCTTCCACATCCTTTGCATTGTTGTGTATGTATGCAGATACGGCAAGGTTGTATTTGTCGCTGGCTATAATTTTGCTCTCAAACCTGCCCTGGAATACATGGCCGTGACGGTTATGCTTCCGGTTATAGTATGTCGCATAAGATAGGTTGACGCAGTGCATGAACCTGGAGAGGTCAAAGCCCTGCGGGTCAAAGTGCAGGTGGAGGTGCGTATCCATTAGGCAGTATGCATAAACCGCACAATGGAATTTATCACAGTATTTTTTCAGCACATCCAGGTAATAATTCTTATCTCCGTCGTCACGGAAAAGGTTGAATTCGCTTCTGCTCCGGCACATTATGTGATAGACGGATTCATGGGACTTTGCTCTTGCTGTCCTTGGCATCATGACACCTCTTATACGTTTTCTATATTCTAACATATAAGGAGCAGGTTGTAAAGAACGTTTGTTCGCTTTTTCTCTTTTTGCAGAACTGTCCCGACTTATTTGTTTTTTATTTAGCTTAACCCTTTTTAAAAGCTTTTGCGGAACTGTCCCCTTTAATTCAGAGCTAAGAAAATTACTGAACTGTCCCTAAAAGCTGAAAAGGCAAGTTTGATAGTTTTGGATAACTGTCCCCATCATTAAACTTTCTACGATATAAAATAATACGTACCTGTCCCAGGCATGCAGGCATGCGAAAGCTTGTTTACTCATTATAGTCCTGCACTTCGCATCTCTGCTTAAGGCAGGGCTTTTGAAGAACTGTCCCCCATAACTGAAAAAAGAGCTGCCTCGTGTTATTTTGAGGCAACTCCTTAATATTTCCAAAACCTATCGTGCTTCTACGCTTTGCCGTCGCAGCCGAGGACGTTGATGATCTTGTTCTTGACCAGTTCCTTGATGGCCAGTCTTGCCGGTCCGAGGTACTGTCTGGGATCAAAATGCTCCGGATGCTGTCCGAAGTATTCCCTGACGGTTGCGGTCATGGCAAGCCTGAGGTCGGAATCTATATTGATTTTACAAACGGCCATCGTGGCTGCTTTTCTCAGCATGTCCTCCGGTACGCCCTTTGCGCCCGGCATGTTTCCGCCGTATTTGTTAATCTTCTCAACCAGCTCGGGAATGACTGAGGATGCGCCGTGGAGGACTATCGGGAAGCCCGGCAGCCTCTTCTGCACTTCTTCGAGTATATCGAATCTCAGCTTGGCTTCACCTTTGAACTTGAAAGCGCCGTGGCTGGTCCCGATAGCTATTGCCAATGAATCAACGCCTGTGCTCTTTACGAATTCTTCGACTTCTTCGGGCTTTGTGTACGAGGAATCCTCTGCCGAAACATTGACAGCGTCTTCTATTCCTGCCAGCCTGCCCAGCTCTGCCTCAACAACTACGCCCTTGTCATGCGCGTAATCTACAACCTGCTTGGTGAGCTTTATATTCTCTTCAAACGGATGATGCGAGCCGTCAATCATGACGGAGGTAAAACCGCCGTCTATACAGGATTTACAGAGCTCAAAGGTATCGCCGTGGTCCAGGTGCAGGCAGATCGGAAGTCCGGTCTCTATGACTGCGGCTTCGACCAGCTTCATAAGGTATGTATGGTTCGCATACTTCCTTGCGCCCGAAGATACCTGCAGGATGAGCGGAGCTCTGACTTCCTTGGCGGCCTCGGTGATACCCTGGACGATTTCCATGTTGTTTACATTGAACGCGCCTATAGCATAGCCGCCTTCATAAGCTTTCTTGAACATTTCAGTGGATGTAACCAATGGCATAAGAACAACTCCTTTATTTTATAGTATTTAATATGGCTAACCCCGTGTTATATATGTATGGGCTTCGACAACCGTTGTAAAAAGACGGATTTGTCATATTAATTTTACCAGATTTCGACCCAAAAGCAAGGGTAATTTGTTTCAATGTGTTAAAAAAATATCGAAGTACAATTGATTTTTAAGGCCTGTTATGTTATATTTTATGAATGTATAATGTCAGGGGAGTTGCAAAGAACCAATTTAAGAACGTCCCCTTCTGATAATGCGAGGAGGTAACAATAATGGGTGAATTAAAAGGTGCATGCATATTCGGTCAGTCCGGCGGACCGACATCGGTTATCAACGCAAGTGCATCGGGCGTATTCCAGGAAGCCCTAAAGCAGGAAAACATAACGGCGGTTTATGGAGCGGCGCACGGTATAAAGGGCATACTTGAGGAAAAATTTTACGACATAGGCAAGGAAGATTCTTATGAACTCGAACTCATGAAGACGACCCCTTCGTCGGCCCTGGGCTCCGTCCGCTACAAGCTTAAAAAAGCCGAGGATGACGACACGGATTACAAGAGGCTTCTTGAAGTTTTCAAAAAGTATGACATCAGGTATTTCTTCTATAACGGCGGGAACGATTCTATGGACACCTGCAACAAAATAAGCAAGTATATGCAGAAGGCAGGCTATGAATGCAGAGTCATGGGCGTCCCCAAAACTATTGACAACGACCTCTGGGGTACGGACCACTGCCCCGGCTACGGCAGCGCGGCCAAGTATATCGCAACTTCCACAATGGAAGTCTATCATGACGCAAGAGTCTATGACAAGGGCATGATAACCGTTCTTGAGATAATGGGAAGGAACGCGGGCTGGCTTACGGCTTCCGCGGCTCTCGCTTCCTATATGGGCCACGGCCCCGACCTTATCTATCTTCCCGAGGTACCCTTCGACATGGATAAATTCATCGAAGAGGCTTCGGCGATATACAAAAAGGAAAACAATGTAATCATCGCGGTTTCGGAAGGCATAAGGGACAAGGACGGAAAATACATCTCGGAATACGGCTCCGACCTCGCGCAGTCCAAGGACGCTTTCGGGCACGCACAGCTCGGCGGTCTTGCCTCCACGCTTGCAAACATACTTAAAAACAAAACAGGCGCAAAGGTCCGCGGCATTGAGTTCAGCCTCCTTCAGAGGTGCGCTTCCCATGTCGGCTCGCTCACGGACGTGAACGAAGCCTTCCTCGCAGGCCAGATGGCGGTAAAGTATGCGGTCGAAGGAAAAACCGACTACATGGTTGCCTTTGAAAGAGCCGAAGGTTCCGATTACAAGTGCAATATAAAGCTGATAAACCTTACGGACGTTGCAAACACCGAGAAAAAGATACCTCCGGAATGGATCAATAAGGAAGGCAACGGGCTGACCGAGGACTTCATCCGGTACGCGCTCCCGCTCATACAGGGTGAATCGGCTCCTCCGCTTGTAAACGGACTGCCGAGGTTTGCAAAGCTTAAAAAGGTTCTTGCAACGAAATAAGATAAGATGTTATACTTGAATTGATATCAACCGTACGACTGGCGGAAGTGGAATGACCACAGGGAGTACGGAGTGAACGAATTGCCGACCGCCTGGGCCAACAAACCCGGGCGGTTTTTGTTTTTTATTCGTGCCGTTTGGCAGGACGCCAAAGGGCAAAAGGCAGGGGACTCCATTCCCCGAGCTTTGGCCAAGTAGTTTTCCAGGCAGGGAGGGCTTTAAAATGTACGAGCGCCAATGGGAGGGCTTTGTGCCCGGAAAATGGTCTCAGTCAACCGATGTGAGTGATTTCATAATAAGGAACTATACACCCTATGATGGAAATGAAGTGTTTCTGGGCGAGGCAAGCATCCGGACGAAAAAGCTCTGGAGCAAGTGTAAAAAGCTTACCAGAGACGAGTATCTCAAAGGCGGCGTGCTTAGCGTCGATACGCGTACCGTATCGGGAATACTGAGCCACGCGCCTGGCTATGTCGATGAGGAAAACGAAGTTATCAAGGGCCTGCAGACCGACAAGCCGCTCAAAAGGGCCGTCGTCCCCTATGGGGGGATACGCATGGCAAAGCAGGCCTGCGCAGGATACGGCTATAAGCTCTCGGAAAAAACAGAGGAGATTTTCACCAGCTACCGCAGGACTCATAACGATGGAGTCTTCAGCGTCTATACGCCTGAAATGAAAAAAGCACGCAAATCCGGCGTAATAACTGGCCTCCCCGACGCATACGGGAGAGGCAGAATAATAGGCGACTACAGAAGAGTCGCGCTATATGGGACCGAATGGCTGTCGGTTGAAAAGAATAACGACCTTGCCGCGCTGCAAAGCCGCGATATGGACGATGAAACGATCAGGCTTCGAGAGGAAGTGCATGAGCAAATCGCTGCGCTTGAGGAGCTAACGCAGCTGGGAGCCTCATACGGCTGCGATCTCAGAAGGCCTGCAGGGAATGCGTATGAGGCCGTGCAGTGGACCTACCTCGCATTCCTTGCAGCCATCAAGGAAACAAACGGAGCTGCCAACTCGCTCGGCAGGGTCAGCACTTTTCTGGATATTTACCTTGAAAGGGATTTGAAAAACGGAAGCCTGGCCGAAGCAGGCGCGCAGGAGCTGGTCGATCAGTTCATAATCAAGCTCAGGCTCGTCAGACATTTGCGCACCTCGGACTATGACGAGCTCTTTGCCGGCGACCCGGTGTGGATAACGGAATCGCTTGCAGGGATATGCCGTGATGGCAGACACATGGTTACGAAAAACTCCTACCGCTTCCTGCACACGCTTTTCAACCTTGGACCCGCACCCGAGCCCAACCTTACGGTACTCTGGTCCGTAAAGCTTCCCGAAGCCTTCAAGCTCTATTGCGCAAGGGTCTCCATGGTCACGAGCGCCATACAATACGAGAACGACGATTTGATGAACCCCGAGTTTTCCGACGACTACAGCATCTCCTGCTGTGTCTCGGCGATGAGGACGGGCAAAGACATGCAGTTCTTCGGAGCGCGCTGCAATCTTCCCAAGCTGCTGCTGCTCGCGCTGAATGGCGGCAGGGATGAAATCACGGGAGAGCAGGTAGCGCCTGAAACCGAGGCGTATATGGAGGAATATCTGGACTTCAGAAAGGTGATGACCAGGTTCAGATACTATCAGAAATGGCTTACAAGGCTTTATGTAAACACTATGAACGCAATACACTACATGCACGATAAATATGCTTATGAAAGACTGATGATGGCTTTACACGACACAGCCGTCGAAAGGCTTATGGCGTTCGGCATTGCTGGCCTTTCGGTGCTTGCGGATTCGCTCAGCGCCATCAAATATACCTATGTCCGGGCCATAAGAGACGACAGAGGGCTGATAACCGATTTTGAAATAAAAGGCGATTACCCGCAGTTCGGGAACGGCGACGAAAGAGTGGACAGCCTGGCTGAGGAGGCCGTCAAAAGCTTTTATAATGACCTCAAGAAAAACCACGCCTATAGAAATGCAAAGCATACCCTTTCGGTGCTGACAATCACGTCAAACGTCGTATACGGCAAGAAAACAGGCGCCACTCCCGATGGAAGGAAAGCCGGCGAGCCCTTTGCCCCCGGTGCAAATCCGATGCACGGCAGGGACAAAATGGGAGCGCTTGCGGCGCTGAATTCTGTGGCAAAGATACCTTATGAATACTGCAAGGACGGCATTTCACTCACCATGACGCTGGTACCGAAATCACTGGGCAGAGAGACCGCCGCAAGGCTCAGGAACCTTGCGGCGCTGCTTGACGGATACTTTGCTCAGGGCGGCCACCACATTAACATAAACGTGCTCGAAAGAGTAGCGCTCGAACAGGCAATGAACGACCCGTACAATTATCCCCAGCTCACCATAAGAGTCTCCGGTTATGCGGTCAACTTCATAAGACTCTCCAGGAAGCAACAAGAGGAGGTCATTGCCCGCACCTTCCACTCCGCAATGTAAGATGTGTAAAATGGGGACAGTTCTGCAAACTAAACTACTACCGGCTGGAAGCCGGTAGGTTCGATCTGCGGCTGGAAGCCGCCTAAAAGTCGCTTATGTTGAAGTTATCGTTCTTTAAATTTTCTGCTATATCCTGAGTCCTAATGTATTCGGCT
>JAEZJL010000385.1 GCA_023415815.1 Bacillota bacterium
TCCTATAAGAGACAAGGACGATCAAAATGGTTCATTTTATAGCACAAATAATTTATTTCATAAAAATCCGGGATTTTGGTTTTTGACGCAAATAAAAGCATCAGGATTTTTCATCCGATGCCTTTAATTTCTTGCCGGAAATTGTGTTTTCGGGTGATCATCAAGCCTGTGAACTACCGTCTCAAATCGAAGGCCCCTTATTCTTCCAGAGTCTCGCTGAGGTCATATAATAAGACCAGACTGTCGCCCACCGGGATTTCGCCTTCTACGGTGTCAAACCCTGTCCCGTTGAAGCGCAGCACCTTTACCTTGCTGCTTTGGTTTTTTATTTTTGCGGCTTGAGTATCCTCCGCAGTCTTGATCTGTCTGCCGTTCATTTCAATCAGGATATCGCCCAGCCGATAGAAGCTGTTGTGCGGCTTATCCGGCTCATAGCCGCCTACCAGGCAGCCGTAATCAATCCCGCTGGCGCCGATCTGTCTGAAAAATTCCTCCGCAACCGGAACGAATACATCCGCCTCCTCCGAGGTATCCTTTTTATGATACATTTCAAGGCATTCAATACACATGTCATACATTTTCAGAGTGTTGAACCGGAGCATCTTGCCCCATAAAATACCGGCTTCGTCCGTCTCCAGCGGCTGGAATTTCTGCTTTGCTTCTTCCTTTAACTGATCGAGCTCCTCCGTGGTTTTCTCCAGATCGTCAACCTTGCTCTCAAGATTATCGACCTGCACGTTATAATCCCCTATAACGGAGGCGATGTCGGTAATAATGTTTTGATATTTAGTAAAATAAGCGTTCGTGATGGATTCGATTTCCTTCTTATCCTCGCGCCACACCTGCCCGTCATAGATATACGGCACCGTCGGAAGTATCTCCGATTTGAAGTCGCTCAGGGCGTCTTTATCCACCTCGGTAAAGATATCGTTTACGCCGTAGAATATCAGGTCCTTATTGATTTTCATGATTTCTTCGTAATAGCCTATGATCCGGGTCACAGATGTTTTGGACAATATATTGTCATCGGAGGACAAAAACACCATATAGTCGATATTTTGCAGCATTTCATCGATGTATCCCGTCAGAAAATCCCTTACCGCAATAATGTTATCCTTTGCCAGAATGGTGTCGTCAAGCTTTGCCGATAAAGCGCCGTCCAGTACGATAAGCTTTTTCCCGGCCTCCGTAATTTTCTCCTTGCTGTGTGTGAGATTGGACTGAAGAGCGGTATGGTTGACATCGGTCGGAGCCTCGAGATAGTCCCGGAAGGCCGATATGGCGTTGTCGTATTCCGAAATTGCCGCATTGGTGTTGGTTAAGTTCGTAGAAATATAATAGATGACTTCCTTGACGGTGTTTTTATCGGCCTTCGTATATGGGAATGCCGCATGGGTCGTCTGATAAACCCGGTAACCTGCGAATATACAGCCAAAGGCCACAAACAATGCGATCACCAGGGGTAAAACCTTTTTAAACAGGGTGTTCTGGGTTATTCTATGCAGCATTCGGGGCTTTGTTTTAAGAAATTCCAATAAACGCTTTGCGAACGCGTCGAAGAATTCAGTGGACGCTTCCAAGCCGCTCTGATATCGAAGCTGTTCTATATCCTCGGGAAGCTTCTCGGGAAATTGAAAGCCTCTTAGGAGAACCGGTACGATATTTTTGCCCTTCCGTATCGCATGAGCTACCTCCAGCCTGACCCAGTCGTTTTCATTGGCACACCGGTCCAGGCTGTTCGGCGACAGGACGGAGATAAAATCCTCGCATTCGTCGATCACAGAAAACAGCTTCGTGTTGAATTGCCCGGAACGAAGCGATTCCACGTCAAAAAATACGTTGTATCCAAGCTCGGTCAGCTTGTCATGGATTATTTTTGCCGTATACTCTCCGCCTTCACGCCGGTAGCTGATAAAAACATCATATTTCATCTTTTCCCTCTCCCGAAATAGCGGTTCGGGCGGCGGTAGTATTTCAACTTCCGTCTGCCCGCGCTGTATCTGAAACAATTCCGGTGATTCTCCGAAAAACGCCCTGTGCTTGCGCCATTATCTTCCTTAAAACAGAGCCTTTTTAATTATATATGTATTATAATTATATTTTATCATGCTCAATCCGGTATGCAAGATGCAACGGGGCTATAATGTTCAGCCGCGGGACGAATCATACTGCCAATATAATATCCATTTCAAATTCATTACTTGAATATTGGATATCCACACGGCCTTCATACTTGTCTGCCGCGGCTTTCACGCTGGTAATACCGATTCCACGGCCGTCATGTCCTGTGGACATGAATTCGTCGCCTTCTTTGTTAACGATGCCGTTAAAGCTGTTGTTAATTTTGATGATAAGCTGCCGGCCGATGATGTCGGATTTTATTATGATGTATTTACTCTCTCCATTGTCCAGCTTGTCGCAAGCAATGATGGCATTTTCAATGCTGTTTCCCAAAATTACCGACAGGTCCACCGGGTTCACGCCGATATCCTCCGGAAGATTGAGCCTTGCCTGAAAATCGATCCCCTTATTTAAGGCAATGCCCATATAATATCTGGTCAGGGAATCGGCAGTCAGATTCCCGCATAATACGGGCATGTCTTTCATCATCTCACTTTGAGTATACTGCCGCATGTATTGAAGGGCTTTTTCATAATTCTCATTTTCCAGCATGCTTTTCAACGCCAGGGTATGATGTCTCAGATCATGCTTTAGTTTGGCGCCGTCCTCTATAAAATTCATCAGCGATTTATAATTCTCCCTCTGAAATTCCAGCTGGTTTTCCACTATTTTCATATTGCTGTTGAGCGCGAGCGTACGTCTTAAAGAGATCAGCGCAACGCCTACGCTGATATATCCGAGAAGGACGGAAGCCACAAAAAGAAGCATGCCTCCGATATTGGTGTCGCTGTTGGTATCGGAAGCAATATTGAAATTCTGATAAGAGTACAATAACACGGCAAAAGCGTAAAGGCTCATTGCGAAAACAGATTTGTCATTGATGAACTGCATGTGGTGCTTATAACTTTTACGCATTCGGATACATAAAAATAAAAGTATGAATCTCATTGACAGCTCTGAAATAAATTTAATCAGCGCAATCGGAGGGCCGGAATCTTCGCCCGGAAAATACCGCATGACCGCCCCGGAAATATATGTGCTTATTAAAATGATCGAGACGGAAATCATCCATATGCTCAGCATCATGAAAAGCTTTTTGAAAAAGGATTCTCCAAATGCCAAAGTATAATATATCATGCTGCAGAAGGTTATCATGAAAATAATATACTTGACCAAAAACGTGTCGCTGTACAGGTATAAGCCTATTAAAACAGTTGAGCAGCCTTGAAAGGCAGAGAGGGATACGAAAATGAGAATGCAGAAAACCCTTGACCTGCGCCTTGTCAGCAGCATATGAGAGGTAATCGTATTGAGCAAAACGCCCATGGAAAGCGATAATATTTTTATAAGCAATTCGGCGGTTTCATTCATGGCAGTTATACAATCAGTCCGCTTTTTGCGGCCTTTCAGATTCAGCAGTTTTTTATAGATATTATATCTGCGATAGCTCGGATAAATCAATAGCTGTTTGTGTCATCGGTATCTTTTTTGATCATATCCTCCACCTGCCGTTTCGCTTCCGGCGATAATGAATCGATCAGGTAATTGCGGCTCATTCCCTGTTTTTTCAGATATTCCCACATTATGCTTTCCTTAGCCCGTTCCAGCTCGGCCTTCAGATCTCTGGCGGATAACAGGGCGCAGCCCGCTCCCCGGATGATGATCTGCTGCAGTCCGTCCGATGTTGCAACGGCTATATTATATTTGTTCCGGTTGTCATGGGCAAACTTTTCAATATACTGGTCCGCCGTTTGAGCTTCCCTTGTAAATACCATATGGATATTCTGAAAATCCGTTACTTCCTCGGCATGTCCCTGAACACGGTAGGCGTCAAACACGACGATAATCTGACATTTCCGGATCCCCTGATAGTCGTTCAGAGAATCGAGCAGCTTCATTCTGGCTCCGTCCATATTGTCTTCCGCGAGCTCTTTCAGCTCATCCCACGCAAAAATGATGTTATAGCCGTCAACAAGGAGATAATTCTCTTTGACCTCCTTTATTTCCCTGGGTCTGTTCATGTTTGCGGGCGGCTCATAATAGCTGTCGCGGGCTGTTTTGCGTCTGTTCCAGGCAGACTTTTTCCCCTGGTTCGCATAGAAGGTGTTATTGAAAATCCGGTCGATTTCCTCCGGGCTGATCCACCTCTCCTCTGTGTACGGGGTCTGGCCCGGAGCCGCTTCTTCCGGCGGACCGTCTTTTTTCTGGAGATAGCTTTCGATATGCATGTGGTCCTTTACCGCATACCAATCCACCAGATAACCGGCGCCCTGGGCGCAAAATACCGAGCCCGCGGGATTCCCCAGGTCGCTTTCCGGATCATACCCGGTAATTTTTATGACCTCCTCGGCATTATGGCACGGCGCATACCCTTCCAAAGTGCTGAACAGCCGCCCGAGTCCTTTTGTATAGGCGTTTACCTCTTTTTGATAATTTCTCATGGTTGAGACAGGGGCGCTTCCGACAAGCACCGCCATCTCGCCGTTGGTCTGCGACACCTCGCTTTTACCATACATTTTCTCAATGTCGGTCATGGCTCTTCCCACCAATTTCGCGGGCAGCTCCAGCGTAAAGGCATAATAGGGCTCCAGCAATACGGATTCCGCCTCCATTAAGCCCTGGCGGACCGCACGGTAGGTAGCCTCCCTGAAGTCGCCGCCTTCGGTATGCTTGTTGTGCGCCCGGCCTGAAACCAGGGTGATTTTCATGTCCGTGACCGCGGCTCCTGTCAGAACCCCTTTGTGGGCTTTTTCCTCCAGATGGGATAAAACGAGTCTTTGCCAGCTTTTACCCAGCACGTCCTCCGAGCATTCCGTCCCAAACCGCAGGCCGCTTCCCGGCTCGCCCGGCTCCAGCAGCAGATGGACCTCCGCATAATGCCGCAGGGGCTCAAAGTGCCCCACTCCTTCTACGATATCGGCAATGGTTTCCTTATACACGATCCTGCCCGCATCGAACGCAACGTCAACACCAAAACGGCTTTGTACAAGGCTCTGGAGAATTTCGATCTGCACCTCGCCCATGATTCTTGCCTGGATTTCCTGCAGCCGCTCGTCCCACACAATATGAAGCTCCGGCTCTTCCTCTTCAAGCTGGCGCAGCTTTGGAAGCATCATTCTCGGGTCGCAGCCCTCCGGCAGGATAATCCGGTAGGACAGCACGGGTTCCAGTACGGGTGCGTCTGAGGCTGCTTCCACCCCCAGGCCTTCCCCCGGCCTGGTTCGGCTGAGGCCCGTTACCGCGCATACGGCTCCGGCCTCTATCTCATTCACCGCCTCGTATTTCTGCCCGGAGTATACGCGGATCTGAGTGACCTTTTCCTCCCAGCCGTTGTTGGTTAAAACGTCTCTGACCTTGAGCCTGCCTCCGGTAAGCTTCATATACGTGAGGCGATTCCCCTGCTCGTCCCTCGCTATTTTGAATATTTTAGCGCCGAATTCCTCCGGGTAGGAGGGTATCACGGCATACTCCGCAACGCCCTGCAAAAATTGCTCAACGCCCTCCAGCTTTAATGCGGACCCGAAAAAGCACGGAAATACCTTGCGCTCCGCGACAGCTTTTTGGATTTGAGCGGATTTAATACGTCCCGTTTTCAAAAAGGCTTCCATCATCGTTTCTTCGCACATGGCCAGTTGGTCGTAAAAATCCTCCGTACGGGCCTGTCCGAATTCAATGCAGCCGTCGTCCAGACGCTCTTTCAATTCCTTCATCAGCTTATTTTTATCCGTCCCGGTCTGGTCCATCTTGTTGACGAATAAAAAAGCGGGTATCCGGTACATGTCAAGGAGCCGCCATAAGGTTGCGGTATGCCCCTGCACCCCGTCCGCGCCGCTTATCACTAAAATGGCATAATCCAGCACCTGGAGCGTCCTCTCCATCTCAGCCGAAAAATCCACGTGCCCGGGGGTATCCAACAAGGTAATCCGGGTACCGCCTGCTTCAAATACGGCCTGCTTGGAGAAAATGGTGATGCCTCTCGCCCTTTCCAGCTCATAGGTATCCAGATAGGCATCCTTATTGTCCACCCTTCCGAGCTTTCCGATCCTGCCGCTCAGATAGAGTATCCCCTCCGATAACGTCGTCTTGCCCGCATCCACATGCGCCAATATTCCGATGACCAATTTGTTCATCTATTTAAAATCCTTCATGTTTGTCCGTCCTCCGAAACCGCTGCTTGTTCGAGCATGTAAACCGATTCTTTATATATCTTATATTATTATGATACCAGTAGGTTTGAATTTTGACAATTTCGTCCTTTCAAAGTCAAGAAATATGAAGGAAATGCTATGAATTGAATAGAAAAAGCTCTCTATAATAAATCACCGGGAATACATTCAATGTATCCCCGGTGATTATACAGCGTTAAAGACTGGTTCTGCCGTTACTGTTTACTTTTAAGAAACTCGTCCAGCTGCTTCTGCAATTCGGCCTGAACTTTATCAAGACCCGCCGCCTTTTGCTTTTCAATCAGCTCGTCCACCGCTTTGTCAACGTCCTTTGCAGCGCCAAACATCAGTATTCTGGCCAATTCCGTATTGATCTGGTCTCTCCTTGCGATCTCATTCTTTATGTTCGTCGTGTCAAAGAACAGGCCGTCCAGAGGATTTGGAGAATTCCCCGGCTGCTTGGCAAATTCGGCCTCTTCCTCCCAGAATCCTGCCGGATACGTATCGGTAGGCCTCATAAACTGCGGTTTCCACAGTCCCCATTGGCCCCTCCAGTCCAGATAATTGCTGTTGGCCGCATCCTGGCCGTCTACCGTAACCGCCTTGTCGCCGTCAAGCTTATACGTCTTGCCCTCTATGCCGTACATTACCGTATCATACACGGCTTTATCCGTTGACATCAATTCAAGGAACATCAAAGCTCTTTC
>JAEZJL010000406.1 GCA_023415815.1 Bacillota bacterium
TTATATTTCTCATCTCTGATCAACATTTTGACCAATATTCTTAAAATCCTTGCCTCATCATAAATATATCTGTCTTTTCTTTTCTCTTTTAATACAAAAGCATGGACAGCGGTAATAAACCCCGTAATATTTGCAATCGGAAAGCCGAACACCGCCGCCACAACCAGTATCTGCATTTTAACCGGGAGGCTGAGAAGTATTTTGTCAACGTATATCGATTTTGTCAGTATATATACATATATCAGGTTGATCAGCAGTACTGCAAGGGATGAAGCCATAAGCGCCCTGCTTTTCATAACCATCCTTACGGGAATTATGTGGAGCAAGCTTCTCTTTTTTATAAGCATTAAAATTACGACGCTGCATTCCAGCAGCCGTTCCGGAAGCGAAGATATGAAAGTAACCAATCCGGGTTTGTTCAAATCCTCTATGGTAATATCCGTTCCATATAATATTATCGGTACGAAGGTAAGCTGCAGCAGTCCCAGCGCTATAAAAGAACCGACAAGAGATAGCAGGCATCTCAAAATATCTTTGAGCCTCCTGAGATTGTATACCGGTACCATCGGCAAAAATATTGATATTAAGCCTATAAAGGGCATAAAGTTCATGTTAAAGCCGGCAACCCCTCTGAGTACGTTGGTTAAAACCGCTACTAAGACCGCGGGCACTAACATCTTTATTATATTTTTACGTGAAAAGGAAATTAAATCATACCTGCCGGACAACATCAAGCTGAGAATAATCACAAATAATTCTTCAGGAATTGATAAAAACAGTATATTTAAAATTAGTAGTACGGCTTTACTTGTAAACAACATAGCTACACCTGTTTTTACAATAAATGTATGCACGTTTGATATATATATTTTAATTATAGTACATGCTTATAATTATGTAAATATATGTATTGCATCAAAGCACTTTATTTCTCACCTGTTTTTCGCCCTGATATCTGACAATTAATATAAACTTACGATTGAAGTATTAAGAAGATGCCGGCCTTAAGCCCAAATGGCCCGTAAAATGATATAATGGTATGTGGGAGTCCGCAGGAGGGTTTATGGCCAAAGCTGTGCAAATCGTGAAAATAACCAGATGGTTGAAATTATTCACCTATATTTCGGCCACGGTATTATTAATAGTAAATAATGACTTAAACAGTCTGAAATATCTGATACCTCTTGTTGTGATCCTGTTTTCAGTCAACTATTTCAGGGATTACCGTCCGGCTGCGGGCAAGAAGCCGGCCTGCCATATATGGATAAGCATCGCGGCCGAAATGCTGCTCATCATATGCATCGGCCTGTTTGACAGGACCGACATCAATATTCTTTTCTTTTTTGTCTGCGTATCGGGAACGATTATCTCCTATCCGTTTGTATATTCCACGTTGCTTGCGGCCGTCTATATAGCCTCGGCATTTTTTATCTTTGCCGGAAGGAACGGCTTTGACGGGCTTATCAAATCAATCGTGCTATTGTTTCTTTCCTATGGCGTTTCTACGGCATTTGTGATGGTAATGAGCTATATTGTCAGGCTGCAGATACGGGAAAAGGAAAAGCTGGCACATATCAATGCTGAGCTGGAGCTGGCTTATAAAAAGCTTATTGAAAGCTCTGCCGCAGCCCGGAAGCTCTCCGCAGAGCAGGAAAGGACCCGGATGGCGGGAGAGATTCACGATACTCTTGCGCACACGCTGACCACATTGATCGTACAGCTTGAAGCTTGCAAGAAGCTGGCGGCACGGGACCCTTCCCGACTGCCTGCAGAGCTTGAAAAGGCGCAGGAGCTTTCAAGAAGCGGGTTCAACGATATCAAGCGCACGATAAAGGCGCTCAGGCCGCAGGCCATGGAGGATAAAACCTTTTTGGCTTCAATTGAGTCAATCATTCAAGACGCAATGGAAAATACGAAGATACATATCACTCTCAGCAATCTCCTTCCGGAGGATATAAGCCTTCCCTCTCATATTGAGGTTGCCTTATTCAGGATTGTGCAGGAAAGCATAACCAATTCCATACGGCACGGGCAGGCCGGTGAAATAGAAATAGCTTTAAAACAGGAGGACAATATGCTCGTATTGCATATCACGGATGACGGCATGGGCTGTGCAAATATAAAGAAAGGCTATGGCTTGGGGAGTATCACAGAAAGGGCCGAAGGCCTGAACGGGAGCGCCGAGTTTTCAAGTCAAAGCGGAAACGGCTTTAAAACAAAGGTTATCCTTCCATATGAGGCGGTGTAGCTTATGAAAATCAAGATTATGATAGCAGACGATCAGCGTTTGATGCGGGAAGGGCTCAAGACCATACTCGAGCTTGAGGAGGATATGGCCGTAACCGGGCTGGCCGAAAACGGGAGGGACGTTCTGGATAAAATGGCTGATGCGCAGCCTGATGTAATATTAATGGATATACGCATGCCCGTCATGGACGGAGTGGAATGCACCGGGATCGTCAAACAGCGGTATCCCGGCGTCAAGGTGCTGATATTGACCACCTTTGACGATGACGGGTTTATTATTGAGGCTTTAAAAAACGGCGCGGCCGGCTACCTTCTCAAGGACCTTTCATCGGAGAAGCTTGTCGGCGCCATCCGGGATGTTTACGAAGGAAATTCCATCATGCAGCCCGAAATAGCAGCCAAGCTGATTTCCCGCATTACGGGGGTAAAAAGCAGCACGGCGGATGATCCCGCCGGTCCCGAGCAAAAGAGGCCGGAGGGGCTGACCGACCGGGAAAGGGACGTGCTCAGGCTGGTCGGAAAGGGGCTGTCCAATGCGGAAATAGCAAAAAACCTCTTCATTTCCGAAGGGACCGTTAAAAATTACATCAGCAATCTCTATGGGAAACTGGAGGTGAATGACCGGAGCAAGCTGACTTTGTATGCGATTGAAAATAAACATATATGACCCGGGTCATATGAAATTGTGACCTGATCCATTACCCCGGACGGATGTGTAAAAATCTCCTGCCGTTTACAATGTATTCATTAAGGCTTATTTCAGGAGGTTTTTATCATGTTAACGGTTCTTGAGCTTTTAATCATCGCGGCAAACGTCCCTGCTCTTGTCTGGGCGCTGCTGCCTGTCAGGCGCGTTCCGCGGCTGCTCGATTTTATGCCGGCGGCGGCGGTTGCTTTTCTCATCCTTCACCTTTTCATCGACAGCGACCCTTTAAGGCTGCGCATCATCCCGATTTATATTTTTACGGTTCTAGCCTTCCTGCTCACAATCAAGCGGCTTTTCCGCCATAACCCCTGTCAGCCCAAACGGAGGGTATTGGCTGCGGCCGGCCGTATATCGGCATTGCTGGCGCTGGCGGCGTGCGTATCCGTGCCGGTGCTGGTACTGCCGTTTTATCCGCTTACCGTGCCAACAGGCAATTTTAACGTCGGCACCGTGGTCTGCAGCTTTACCGATAAAAGCCGTATTGAAGCATTTTCGGATGAAGCGGGTAAATTTCGGGAAATTGCGGTCCAGTTCTGGTATCCGGCGGACAGGAGCGGCTCCGGGCCTCTTTATGACATAAGCGGCGCGCCGGTTTCGGTATCGGAGCAGGCTTATCCCGTCCTGATATTCTCGCACGGAGCCTTCGGAGTCCGTAAAAGCAACGTCTCAACCTTCAGGGAATTGGCCAGCCACGGTTATATTGTCGCCAGTATTGACCATACCTATCATTCCTTCTATACATCTTTTCCGGATGGCAGAACAATCGCCGTAAACCCGGAGTTCTTTAATGACGTGCAAAAGGTAAGCTCCGGCAACCTAACGGTAGAGGAGGACTTCAGGGTTACCCATGAATGGCTGAAGCTGAGGACAGCCGATATAGAGCTGGTAATGGACAGCCTGGAATCCGGCGGACCGGGAAAGGGAGGAGAATTGCTGGAGGGTCATATGGACCTGTCGAAAATCGGTATCTTCGGTCACTCTCTGGGCGGTGCGGCTGCGGCACAGGTATGCAGGGAGCGCAAGGATGCCGGTGCGGCGATCGTTCTGGACGGGACCATGATCGGCGATATCACAGGGATAGGAAGCGACGGCAAAGAAACCATCACTGACAAAAGCTTCCCCAAACCGCTCATGCTGATGTACGGAGCCCTGTTCCATGAGCCGGAGGCCAAAGCGACGGGCTATCTGCCCAATATCAAGGCCTTCGATAATGCGGCCGGCGCAGTATATTCCCTGTGTATAAAAGATTCCGGGCATCTGAATTTCACGGACCTGCCTCGGATATCCCCCGTGCTCTCCGGAATGCTTGGAGTTGGTAGCATCGATTCCGAAAAATGCATCAAAATTGTTAATGCCTATACCCTGGCTTTCTTTGACAAGCATCTCAAAGGGCTGCCTTCGGCATTGCTGGACGGCACGGACGGCTATGAGGAGGTTGAATTTGACAAACGGCTCCCCGCCGTGTCCACTGTACGGCAGTGACGGCATAAAGCATGGCATTGACCATCGGGCGCATTGCGGACAAAAGGCGCATCCTTCAGAATTCGTTCTGCTTGGAAAACACCTTTATGCTCATGCTGAGGTATTTGGCCGCATTCTCCACGGAAAGCTCCTTGCGCAGAATCAGGTCGAGCACCTGCGGCACCGGGGTCTGCCAGTATCCGGTGCGCATGAAGTCGAGGCACTGGTTGTAGCCGACGGGGTAGGTATGGGGCACCGCGGTTTCCAGCGCCATTACGGCCGGATGCAGATAGTCCAGCGTATTCCGGGCTATTTCGTCCGTATCGTACAGCTCGATCGGCAAGAGCCCGCCCGTGCGTTTCAGATAAGGGACCAGTATGTTCGGCTGGTTGATAAAGGAAATAAGCTCCCATGCCATCTGCGGGTTTTTGCAGTTGGAGGAAATGCACAGGGGCATGCCGCCCATAAAGGTGAAATTGTTGACCGGCCCCGTAGGGAACGGTGCGTATCCGTATTTGACATCCCCTCCGGCCGTGGTTTCCACCAGCCACTTCATGATGCCGGGAGGGGCGGTCATCATGGATATCTGTCCCTTGACCAGCATTGAGGTAATGTCGCGCAGTGACAGCGCCGGGGGTACCGGCGGACAAATTTGATGCTTAAGCACAAGATCGGTATACCATCTGAGCGCTTCTATGAATTCCGGCTCCTCCGTGGCAGGCACCACGCGGCCGTTGTCGATCCGGACCATCCTCCCGCCCCGCTGTATGATCCAGGGCATGATGGACTGCAATGTCACAGGGTCGTGGTTGATAGGATAGGCATAGGCATACAGGCCTTGCGCAGGATTGCTCAGCGTCTTTCCAATCTCCACGAAGGTGTCATGGGTCAGCGGGTATTCAATGGGGTCCGGAATCCCGGCGTTCTGGAAGTGGTCCTTGCGGTAAATCAAAAGCCTGGATTCCGAGAATAACGGGAATCCGTACAGCTGTCCCTTATGGATGTAGGAATTCATTCCGTACTGCGCGCAGCGCGCCTTGATTTTAGCTAGGAGCTCGGGAGCCAGGAAGCCGTCCAGCGGCTGGATGATGCCCATGCGGGCGAAGATGCTCACCGCGTCGTTGCTGACGGAAAAGATATCGGGGACCTTCTTTTCCACGAACTTGTTTACGATATTTTCGATGGCGTCGTACCAGTTGTTCCAGTGCACGAGCTCGACCTTATATCCCCTGGAGGCCGTAAATTCGTCAAAGCAGTTGAGCAGGAACAGGTCTGCAAGGACCTCCTCCAACGCTATCTGTATTTTCCCTGTCGGCGCCTCGACCGGCTTTATGTTAATGGTGGGCCCGTCCTCTTCAAACCATGTTTTTTTCATAGTCCTGCTGATATATGTGCCCTTGGGCCGTATCCTCTCGATCATTCCCAGCTCTTCCAGCTCGTTCAGCGCTTTTCTTATCGTGGGGCGGCTGACGTTGAATTCCTTTCCGAGTTCCAGCTCATTGGGCATACGCGAGCCCAGAGGGTATTCCCCGCTTTTGATGCGGTTGCTTATGATCAGTCGGACCTGATAATGTAAAGGAATTGCGAGCTCACGGTTTATCAAATTTTGTTCCATGCCACCACCCTTTTTATCTGAAGCAAATCTAATGCTGCTTATTGATACAGCCTGCTTTCGTCCGCCGCCCGGTAAAGCGCCTTGTTCTTCCGGTAAATTCCGTCATACAGGCTTTTTATTTCCCGGTTGGGAATGTATTCCCGTCCGACGGATACGATTTTCTTCACAGCGAGCTCCTCATTTTCAAAAAGCCCGCATCCGACGCCGGCCAGCACCGCCGCACCCACCGCGGCGCAATCGGTCTCAGCAGGGATGCATACTGTCATCCCGGTGACGTCCGCCGTCATCTGCATCCATACGGCGGAACGTGACGCGCCGCCGGAAATTATTATTTTCTTTGGAGTGATGCCCAGTTCGGGCAAAAGCTCCAGATTTTTTCGTATTTCAAACGCTATGCTTTCATAAACCGCCCTTGCTATCCCGGCTCTGTCCGAGGACAGCGTCAAGCCGTATATCAAGCCCCTGGCCGCCGGATTCCAGTAAGGGCACCCCGCCCCTTCAAAATGGGGCAGTACCACAAGTCCGCCCGCGCCCGGCGCGGAGTTTTCAACAATCTCCCGGTCGATGTCCCTGAGTGGGAGGCCGTTGTAAAAGGTATCCCGCACCCATTCCACCACCTTGCCGGTTGCAAGCATGGCGCCCTCAAGCACCCACAGCTCACGGACGGCCGCCCTGTGACATATCAGACGGCGCCTTCCGTCCAGCACGGGCTTCCTGACGGAAGCGAGAATATTTGCGGCTGTCCCGATACCTATCTCGACGTCTCCCTCACATACGGCTCCCGCGCCCAATGAGGCGCACTGCTGATCGCCGCCGCCGCTGACCAGTATTGTATCTTCCGGCAGGCCAAGCT
>JAEZJL010000497.1 GCA_023415815.1 Bacillota bacterium
GCTCCTGCCAAACACGTCTTTGGCAAGATTCCTGGCGTTTACAAGCAGCGCGGGGGCGATTTTCACCCGTCTTTTCACCACCAAACGGTCAAGGTATTCGCGCTTTGTAACGTAGTTTATGACATTCATGTCGTTCGTCGCAATGTTTTCGCCGGAAAGCTCCAGCCGGATTTCCTGCTTTTTGAACAGCGTCAGCACAATGCCGGCGATATCCATGTCCTTCCAGCCGTAAGGGATCCTGCTGAACTGGTCAATCAGGCTGCGCATGGTGGCGGGCACATTTTTAAATGAACTTCGGCTTATGATATCCGACATTTCAATAGCGGCAAGATGATTTGGGTCGGCAGGCTCCATCCCTTCCAATGTAACCTGTGTATTCTTTACTGACAGTATTTCACGCAGGCTTTCTGTTGTGAAAAAGGGGCTGGTGATGTAATTCTGTTTGGTATAGATACTCTCCACAAGCGCCTTAAACGCGTCGTTGATCCGCTGGTCCGGCTGCTTTTCCTTGATGTCCAGACGGTTCCCGTACACGTAGATGCCGGCTTTTGTCAGCGCCTCCATTATCAGATCGCGGCAGCGGTCAGCCCGCTGTTTGCCCTCGCGCGCTTTGGTCGTCTTGATATCCTCCACAGCGTTGGTGGATTGCTTTCCCGAATTTCGCCGGATATAGGTTTCAATCTGCAGGGATTGCTCCATTTCCTCTATGAAAGACATATCGGAGGAGAGCGAGACAATCACATTGCGCTCCCGGATAGACATGGATTTCAGCTCCATGTCGGTAGCGCCGCCGTTGGCATACATCGGTGTCAGAACCCTGATACCGATTTCTTCTTTTTGTGCGCCGAGCGGACGGTCGTCGATGATCGTATTAAAGGAAAAGTCATACCGCTCATTGTAGCGATATTTTTTGTTGAGGCCGAACAGCGCGGAGAAAATATCGCTGCCAACCTTGTCTATGATTTCGCTTCGGTCGATGCGGATTTCCCTGATCTCGCGGTTGATGTCCTGTTCCTCGTTGGTCAGGAAGATAAACCGGTCGCCGTTTTTAATGATAAGCTTTTGCTTTTCAAGACGGCGCAGGGAGGCGTCAACCTTCTTTTTTGCCTCGAGCTTATCCTGATCGATGTTCTGGAGCATTACGGTGGTAATGTTTTCAAGACTCGCGGGCAGAGTATCGGGAATGTATTTAACCATAAACAGAACTTTAAGAACCTCAACGTCATACGGCTCCAAAGCTCCGTCTTCACGTCCGGCGCTTTCCTCGGCGTCCAGAATGACCTTGCGTATATTGTGATCGAGGAAGGTTTCCACCGTCCGATAAAATGCATCAAACGGAATCAGTATGCCGTTTTCAAAGCTTGCGTATTGTATGGCGGCCTCCTGAAAAGCATTGAGCAGCGAGCGTTCGCCCTCGGACAAATGCTTACCGGACGCGCCATGTGTGCGGATACCGTTGAAGACTGCCTGCAGCAGGTTGAATTGGTATGGAATGAACGGGTATACGTCCGCAAAATTCTCTGCGGAGTTGTATAGCTGTTTTTCCGGCGTCTCCTGCGAAAAGGTGATCAGGTTTTTAAGGACGGCCGCTTTATCGGCATACAACAGGCGCAGCTTTTCAGCCGCCATATCGGTTTTCGCCAGCAGCCTTTTCTTAATTACCTCGTCGACATTTGCGGAAGAAAGTGAAAGTCTTGTATCAAAGCGCCCGATAATCTTTGAGAAAGCGTCCCGGTTTACATTCGTGATGGAATCAATGTCCTCCTGGCCGGTCGCAATAACCCACGCCTGGCCGCCGCATTCGTTTCCGAGCCCTTCTATGATGTTTTGCAGATTCAGCATTAAGGAGCTTGAACTGCCTATGTATTGTCCGACCTCGTCGCAAAGAAAGATGACGAAATGCTTTTTTCCGCTTTCTTTTTCATTTTCCTCTATGTACTCCCGGACCCTGCGCGCAAAGGTGTTAATGTCAAGCGCGTAATTGCCCTCGGCTTTGTTATACCAGTTCAGAGCGGCATCCATACTCATTTTCGTCGTATCGGCCAGGGCACGTACAATATTGTCCTGCTCAAAATAGAAGTCCTCGCGGGCATCCTCCCATTCGTTACCGGAGAGTTCCTTGAATCGGGTGCGGAAGGCATCATACCTGCCGTCATTGACCATCTGGCGTTCAAGGTCTGCAATCCACGGCATACTGCTGCAGAAGCCCTGCATTTTGTTGAACATCTTCATAAAAACCTTCACAATGGGGTCCTTATTGGTCTTGGAATCGGAATCCGCTTCCGCATCGATGTTAAACAGAATTACATCGGCGCAGGTGTCGGCGGCCACCTGCATGTCGGCCAGAATGCGGCTGTCGGCAATCTTGTCCTCAAAGAAGCCGATTGCTTTCCTGCCGTTATAGGTTTTGCTTCCGAGCAGATAGGAGAGAATTTTGAGAAAATGGGATTTACCGCTGCCAAAAAAACCGGAAATCCAAACGCCCATTTTATCGGTGCGGCTTTGGGTCCCTTTACGGTAACTCTCGAAGAATTTATCAAAGTGCCGGTTGAGCTCTTTGGTCACGACATATTCATCCAGTTCGGACATGATGGCAGCGGCGGAGTCCTGACCGATTTTCACTACGCCCTGAATCGGCCTGCCGATATTCTTTTGAAACATGCCGTTAATTTTCATTTCGCCGTTCCTACCTTTCGATTAGTTTGAATGCCCGGTAATAATTGTCGTCCGTAATTTCACCAAACAGTCTGAGTTCGCTTGTGTAATCGCCGGGGAAGAACATCACCAGAGGGTTTTTATCCACTTTGCTGTGAAGATTGTTCAGGATTGTATGGGAACGG
Organism: Bacillota bacterium; assembly: GCA_023415815.1. Taxonomy (GTDB): domain Bacteria; phylum Bacillota; class Clostridia; order Acetivibrionales; family DTU013; genus JAEZJL01. The sequence continues at coordinate 2,841 of JAEZJL010000497.1, forward strand.
ATAACAGGCCACGCTTTCCCGACTCCGGTCAAGAAAACCACATCCTGTCCGGGAACGAGGTTCTCCGCGATTTTGCTTATGATTATGTCGCCGTCAAGGGTCAGCCGCATAGTTTTTTTGATGGGGCTGATAATGGCTTCGCTCCCTTTAGCCTTTTCCATTTGCAATACCTTATCGAGGTAATTTTTGCCCCGCAGTACATCCAACATCAGATTATACAGATCATAATTCACGATACGTACGTCGTCGTATTTGTTGTTGATGCGGTTTACAAGAAAATTAATGTGAGCGCGCACAGCCATTTCATCTTCTGGGTCATAGTCAAAAATCCAAAAGTTGACTTCATTTGCCGTACCTCGCCCGGTGCGGAAGCTTTTATCCAATATTTTTGGCTCGATCAGATCAAGCCGTTTGTTTAACGTCATCATCCGCTATACCTCCAAAAGCATGGCTTTGTTATAAGCAAAGCCTTCGGCGCTCAGCAATTTACGTATCTGCGGATCAATGATAGGCTTTTGTATCAGCAGTACCTCGCCGGCACGTTTCGCCAACCCAGCTTCACAGAGGATATTTTTATAAGTGTTCAGAACACGGACAAGATTGTCTGGGGTCCATTTAGCTACGACATTGCTATTCTGCGTCTTGCGCTCAATGAATTCAACGAAATCCTTTCCGGCTATCTCATTATGGCCCGAGAGAAACTTATCCGCATACACC
>JAEZJL010000052.1 GCA_023415815.1 Bacillota bacterium
GTGCGGGATATCGCAAAGCAGTTTGATTATGAAGTCATCAGGTTTTTCATGCTTTCGGCCCATTACAGGAGCCCCATCAATTTCAGCCCGGAGCTTCTGGAGCAGGCAAAAAACGGGCTTGAGAGGATTTATAAATGCATGGAGAATCTCAAGCACTTGAAAGCGGGCGCAGCCGCCGGACATAAGGAACCGGGGGCGGAGCGCGCGGACGCAACGCTGCTGGAAAGACTCGGCGAGCTGGAGAAGAAATATTCGGAAGCGATGGACGATGATTTGAATACGGCGGACGCCATATCCGTTTTATTTGAAATGGTCAAGGAAATTAACACGCATGTTGCCGGAGCGCCCGATACCTCCGGTGAAGTTCTTTCCGAATGCATAGCGCTGCTGAAGAAGCTGGGCGGAGTGCTTGGCATACTCCTGAAGGAGGAGGACGGCGAGCTGGATCCCGAAATAGAAGGCCTTGTAAGCCAGAGACAGCAGGCGAGGAAGGATAAAAACTGGAAGCTGGCGGACGAAATACGCGACAAGCTGAAGGAAATGGGCATCATCCTTGAGGATACCCCGACGGGTGTTAAATGGAAAAGGGCATAATATAAGCCGTTATAAATTTGCAATGTACACTGTTTACGAAAGGATAGCCTATGATCTGCAATACAAGGATAGTACGCTCCGCCTCATTGGACCCGTGGCGGAATCTTGCCATAGAGGAATACCTGCTTGACAGGGTAGCCAGGGATCAGGCCATACTGTATCTCTGGCAGAACCAGAACACCGTGGTGATAGGAAAGAATCAGAACGCATGGAGGGAATGCCGCACCGACGTGCTCGAAAGCGAGGGCGGAAAGCTCGCCAGAAGGCTTTCGGGAGGGGGCGCGGTTTTTCACGATACCGGGAACCTGAATTTCACCTTTCTTGCGGGCAGGGACAATTATGACCTCCAGCGCCAGGTAAGCGTGATACTGTCGGCGGTCCGGAGCCTGGGCATAGAGGCCGAAATGAGCGGCAGGAACGATCTGACCGTGGAGGGCAGAAAGTTCTCGGGCAACGCCTTCTGCTTCAGAAACAACAGCGCCTACCATCACGGGACGGTGCTGGTGTCGGCCGATTTTACAAAGCTGGCCAGGTACCTTCAGGTTTCGGAGGAAAAGATAAAATCAAAGGGTATACAGTCCGTGCAGTCAAGGGTGGTCAATCTCTGCGAATACAAGCCGGATCTGACTATAGAACAAATGGCCGACGCGCTGAGCGGGGCCTTCACGGAAATCTACGGCTGCAATCCGGAGGAGACCGGGACGGAGGACTTGGACGGGGCGATCCTCAACGGGCTGGAGAAAAAGTATACCTCATGGGAATGGAGGTACGGGGAAGCTCCGGTGTTTGATATAGACCTTGACACAAGATTCGAGTGGGGCGGCCTGGAGCTCGGGCTCAGGCTTGAGAACGGCAGGATCGCGAGCGCGGCGGCATATTCGGACGCCATGGACGAGGCCTATATTAGCACGCTCCCGGATATTCTGAAGGGCTGCCCGTTCAAATCCACCGAAATTGCCGCGAGGCTAAGGGGCATAAAAGGCGCTCCCGAAACCGTGCGCATGACGGGGGACATAGCTGCATGGATCGAGAGCAAGGGCTTTTGATATATTAAACGGTTTATCTAAAAAATTTCGTGATATAGTAGAATTATTCAGAGGTAAGCAATATAATAGTGTGTATATAAATTAATATGCTTGGATGAAGGATGCAGGAGAGACCCGGGAATCACATGATATGTGTCAAATGCAGGCGGTTTTCGCCGGTGTTTCCGGGAGCCGAAGAAGTAAGCTCAGCGGCAGTCAGCCGCACAGTGAAACTTTCAGGCAAAAGGGCTGTATCCGGACAAAACTCTGAAAAGCCGAAAAGGCACCGACGGAGCAAAATCCCTGTCCCCGGAAGCGGTATTCCGCAGGGGAAGGCTTGGAATCTCTCAGGTTCATAAACAGAGGAGCGCGACAGCTTTATTTGTCGTACTCCTCTGTTTTTTATGTTAAGGAGACGGGATACGCCTTTCAGATTTACGGTATCCCTTTTGAGCAGGGTATGTACCATTAAAAAAAGGGGGTTAAATATTGAGGACGCCATTGTATGAGGAGCATGTCAGAGCAGGAGGAAGGATGGTGGATTTCCATGGATGGGAGCTGCCTGTCCAGTACGGAGGTATTATCGAGGAGCATGAGGCCGTCAGGAGCGCGGCCGGGCTGTTCGACGTCTCGCACATGGGGGAGCTGCTTGTGGAGGGCAGGGACGCCGGGGAATTCATACAGGGAATGATAACCAACGACATATCAAATACTAAGGACGGGCAAGCCGTGTATTCACCCATGTGCTACGAGGACGGTGGGACGGTGGACGACCTGATTGTGTACAGGCGGGATGCCGAACACTATTTTGTTGTTGTGAATGCGTCGAACGCGCAGAAGGACTATGAGTGGCTGCTTGAAAACCGCAAGGGCACGGTCAGGATAGAGAACGCGTCGGAGCGGTACGCCCAGCTGGCGCTCCAGGGGCCGGAGTCGGAGGCGGTGCTTGGGAAGCTGACGGATTTCAGGCTGCAGGACCTGACATTCTTCCGCTTTTCGGAGGAAGTCGAGGTCGGAGGCGTGAAGGTATTGCTTTCCCGGTCGGGCTATACGGGAGAGGATGGCTTTGAGCTTTACGCCGCGGCGTCGGACGCGGTAACGCTGTGGCGGCAGCTTACGGATGCGGGCGCCGGACACGGCCTTGTACCGGTAGGACTGGGAGCCAGAGACACTCTTAGGTTCGAAGCCGCGCTGCCGCTGTACGGACAGGAGCTGTCGGAGGACATATCTCCGCTCGAGGCCGGCCTCGGCAGGTTTGTGAAGCTCGGGAAAGAGGGCTTTATCGGTGCGGAAGCCTTGAGAAGGCAGCAGGAGGCCGGAGTAAGGAGGCGACTCACCGGTTTCGAAATGGTCGGCAGGGGCGTGCCAAGAAGCGGGTATGAAGTATTCTCCGAGGGCAGGAGGATCGGCCATGTCACAAGCGGCGGGTTTGCGCCGACCATGAAAAAAAATCTGGGAATGGCCTTGATCGAGGCGGACCATGCCGTTACGGGCGCTTCGCCGGACGTGATTATAAGGGATAGGGCAATAAAGGCAAGTATCATCAAGCTGCCTTTTTACAATAAAAAATATCACAAGCAGGAGGTATAAGACATGAAAACATATCAGGGACTCAGGTTTTCGAAGGATCACGAGTGGGTCAGGCAGGAGGGCGGAAAGGTCTACGTAGGAATAACCAACTATGCCCAGCTTCAGCTGGGGGACATCGTATTTGTCGAACTTCCGAAAAAAGGGGCAAAGCTGGCAGCAGGGGATGCCTTAGGGGTAATAGAGTCGGTGAAGGCGGCTTCCGACGTATTCTCTCCGGTGTCAGGCGTGGTGGCCGATATCAACGGAGAGCTGACGGACGAGCCGGAAAAGCTGAACAGGGAGCCTTATGAAAGCTGGCTTGCGGCGCTTGAAGAGGTGGATGCCGGAGAGCTCGACGGGCTGATGGACGAGGAGGCATATGGAAAGTATTGCACCGGGGAGGGCTGAATATGTCCGGATATATATCCGATACGGAAGCCGACAGGCGCGGGATGCTTGCCGGACTGGGTCTTGAAACGGCCGACGGATTGTTTTCCGGCATACCGGAAAATGTGAGGCTGCAAAGGGCGCTCGAGCTGCCCGAAGCCATGTCGGAGCTTGAGCTCCTGCAGTATATGAGGAAGCTGGGGGCCGGGAACAAAAACCTGACCGACAATGTCTGCTTTCTCGGCGCAGGCGCCTATGACCATTACATACCCAGCGTTGTGGGACATATAATTTCACGGCAGGAATTTTACACCTCCTACACGCCCTACCAGCCCGAAATCAGCCAGGGAGTGTTGCAGGCCATATTCGAATACCAGACCATGATCTGCGAGCTGACTGGAATGGACGTTTCCAATGCTTCCATGTACGACGGAGCGACGGCCCTGGCAGAGGCGGCCTCCATGGCCCTGCACGCAACAGGGAGAAAGAGGACGCTGGTTTCCGCGGCAGTCCACCCCGAATACCGCGAGGTCCTCAGGACCTATGCGAGCTTTAATGGCAGCGAGTATGCGGAGATAGGGCTGAGAGACGGAAAGACGGATATGGAGGAGCTTCAGGCGTGCCTTGGCAGTGAAACCGCCTCGGTAATAATACAGAGCCCGAATTTCTTCGGACTGCTTGAAGATATGAAGGACGTCCCAGGGCTTGCCCATAAAAACGGCTCGCTCGCAATAGCCTGCGTGGACCCCGTTTCTCTGGGGATATTGAAGTCCCCCGGGGAATACGGCTTCGACATTGCGGCAGGAGACGGCCAGCCGCTGGGCAGCCCGCTCAGCTTCGGAGGCCCGTACCTGGGCTTTCTCGCGGCGGCGGGAGCGCTTATGAGAAGGATGCCGGGAAGAATAGCAGGGCAGACTGTGGACACCAAAGGAAGAAGAGCCTTCGTGCTGACCCTCCAGGCCAGGGAACAGCATATACGCAGGGAAAAGGCAGTTTCAAACATCTGCTCGAACCAGTCGCTGAACGCCATCGCGGCAGCCGTATACCTTACCGTTATGGGCAGGGAAGGCTTGAAAAAGGTTGCGGATTTATGCCTGCAAAAATCGCATTACGCTTATGAAAAGCTGCTTTCCACCGGTAAGTTTGAAAAAGCTTTCGAGGGCGGCTTCTTTAAGGAATTCACCTTAAAAAGCCGTGAGCCCGTGGCCGCGCTCAACGCCAGGCTGCTGAAGGATAAAATCATCGGAGGTCTCGAGCTTTCAAAATATTACCCTGAAATGCAGGACGGCTGGCTTGTAGCCGTCACGGAAAAGCGCACCCGCGGCGAAATCGACAGACTGGCCGGCATAGCGGGGGCAATGTGAGTTGAGAGCGGAAAGTTATAGAATTTTGTGCTTGGGGCACAAGTGAAAGGAATGCGTACTCATATGCAGCTAATATTTGAAATAAGCAGACCGGGACGCAGCGCATACAGCCTGCCCGATTGCGATGTACCGCGGAGGGACACGGCGCAGTTGCTGTCTCCGGATGCCATGCGGGAAAAGGAGGCCCTGCTCCCGGAGGTCAGCGAGGTGGATGCCGTAAGGCATTTTACCGGACTTTCAAAGCGGAACCACGGCGTGGATTCCGGCTTTTACCCTCTGGGCTCCTGTACCATGAAATACAACCCGAAAATCAACGAGGACATTGCGAGGCTTGAGGCTTTCGCCTGCGTGCACCCGTACCAGCAGCCCGACAGCGCGCAGGGCTGCTTCAAGCTGCTTTACGATATGGACCGGATGCTTTCGGAAATAACCGGCATGGAGCGTTTCTCGCTCCAGCCCGCCGCAGGCGCCCACGGGGAGCTGGCCGGCCTGATGATCATCAAGGCCTGGCACCGGAGCAGGGGCGATCTGTCGCGCAAAAAGATAATTATACCCGATTCTGCCCACGGCACAAATCCCGCTTCGGCGGCGGTAGCAGGCTTTGAGGTGGTGGAGGTGAAGTCGGACATCCGGGGAGGGGTGGATCTGGAATCGCTCAGGGCCGCCGCGGATTCCGAAACCGCCGGTCTGATGCTTACGAACCCGAACACCCTGGGGCTCTTTGACGAAAATATCGCCGAAATAGCAGACATCGTGCACAAGGCCGGAGGCCTGCTGTACTATGATGGCGCAAACGCCAACGCAATACTCGGCATATCGAGGCCGGGCGACATGGGCTTCGACGTAGTGCACCTGAACCTGCACAAGACCTTCGCCACGCCGCACGGCGGCGGCGGCCCAGGCTCTGGACCGGTCGGCGTGAAGAAGGAGCTGGTCCCCTTTTTGCCCTTGCCGGTGATTGAAGAGACAGACGGCAGGTATCTGCCGGATTATGACCGGCCGCTGTCCATCGGCAGGGTGAAGAATTTCTACGGCAATTTCGGCGTTGCCCTCAGGGCTTACGCCTATATACTATCACTCGGCGCGGAGGGCCTCAGGCAGGTTTCCGAGACAGCCGTGCTCAATGCGAACTACCTGATGAGCAGGCTGAAAGAATACTTTGCGCTTCCGTATGACCGGACCTGCATGCATGAATTTGTACTGTCCGGCCAGAAGCAGAATGAGAAGGGCGTCCATACCCTTGATATTGCCAAAAGGCTGCTGGATTTCGGATACCATCCGCCTACGATTTACTTCCCGTTGATCGTGGGGGAGGCAATGATGATAGAGCCGACGGAGACCGAGAGCAGGGAAACCCTGGATGAATTCGCCGAAACGCTGATAAATATCGCCCTTGAAGCCGAAAATGAGCCGGAGAAGGTGAAGAACGCGCCCTATACGACCGCAGTGTCGAGGCTCGACGAGGTCAAAGCCGCCAG